>CAZSGS010000160.1:0-6112 GCA_964606365.1 uncultured Wenzhouxiangella sp.
GCTCACGCCGTTCACCGTCATGACCGGGCTGGGCGTGGTCGCCGGCTACGCCCTGCTGGGCGTGACCTGGGCCATCCTCAAGACCGAGGGCGAGACCCGCGACTGGGCCTACCGCATGGCGCCGCGCCTGCTGGCCGCCGTGATGGGTTTCTTCGTGCTGGTCAGCGTCTGGACACCACTGGCCAGCGAACACGTCAGCAGCCGCTGGTTCGACCAGGTTTCCCTGCTGTGGGTCTTTCCGATCCTGACCGTCGCGGTGGCGGCCTGGGTTTTCCAGAAACTCAGGCAGCGCAAGGACGGCCTGCCCTTCGTCGGATCCATGACCTTGTTCGCCCTGTTCTACTTCGGTCTTCTGGCTTCCATGTGGCCCTACGCCGTGCCGCCGGAACACACCTTCTGGGATGCCTCTTCCGACCCCGGAAGTCAGCTTTTCCTGCTGCTGGGCGTACTCTTCCTGCTGCCCATCATCCTGGGCTATACGGCCTGGTCCTACTGGGTGTTCCGGGGCAAGCTCCGCGCCGGCGAGGGCTACGGCCACTGAGCCGATAGTCACCGCAAGCGTCACTTCCGGGGTGCAGGCCCAGAGCCACTGGCTGGCGGCGCGGGAGCCGAGAGGCTTCCGCGCCGCACTGATCGCGCTCACCCTGGTCCAGGCGGCGCTCATCGTCGCCCAGGCCTGGCTGCTGGCCGGCGCCGTCGATGCCGTCGTCATCGGCGGTGAAACCGTCGCCGAACAGGCGCTCGCTCTCGCCGTCCTGTTGGCGGTTCTCCTGACCCGCTCCGGTATCGACGCAACGCGGAGCTGGCTTGCCGCCACCGTTGCCGCCCGCGTACGCGCCGGGCTGAGGCCGCACCTGTTCCAGCACATCGCCGAGGCGGGACCCGCCTTCACCGCCCAGGCCGGCGTCGGCGCCCTGTCGACCACGCTGATCGAGCAGGTCGACCTGCTCGAGCGCTGGTATGCGCGCTTCATGCCGCAGCGAATCGCGGCCGGCGTCATCATCCCGGCGCTGCTCGCCGCCGTGCTTTGGCAGGACTGGCTGGCCGGGCTGTTCCTCGCCCTGGCCGCGCCGCTGATTCCCCTGTTCATGATTCTCGTCGGCTGGGGTGCGGAACAGGCCAGCCGCGACCAGCAGCGCGAACTGGTGCGGCTCGGCGGCGTCTTTCTCGATCGCCTGCGCGGTCTCGACACCATCCGCCGCTTCGGCAGCGAAGCGCACGAACTCGGCCGGCTGGAAGCGCTGATCGAGCGCTTCCGCCAGCGCACGCTCGCGGTGCTGAAGATCGCTTTTCTCTCCACCGCCGTGCTCGAGTTCTTCAGCGCAGTGGCCATCGCCGCGGTGGCCATCTACGTCGGCCTGGGCCTGCTCGAATACATCCAGTTCGGCCCCGCCCCGGCGCTGACGCTGCACAGCGGCCTGTTCGTGCTGCTGCTGGCACCGGAATACTTCCTGCCTCTGAGGCAGCTTTCCCAGGCCTGGCACGATCGGGCCGACGGCCTGGCGGCCGCCGGGGCGATTCAAGCCGTATTGGAAACGCCCCCGGCCCGTCGGGAACCGGATCGTCCTGCGGCGATCGATCCCGGCCGCGCCTGCCGGGTCGAGTGCAACGAACTGTGTCTGGCTCGACCCGGACGCGGGCGCATCCTCGAAGGAATCCGGTTCAGCGTCGAGCCGGGGGAGCGTGTCCTGATCCGCGGCCCCAGCGGCGGCGGCAAGTCGACTCTGCTCGATCTGATCGGCGGTTTCCTGGAACCGGGTTCGGGCAGCATCCGCATCGACGGCGTGCCGCTGGAGAACATCGATTCGGACGGCCTCGCGGCGCTGCGCGCCTGGATGGGCCAGCACGGCGGCCTGTTCGACGGTTCGCTGGCCGACAACATCCGGCTGTCGAGACCGCGGGCGGATGACGAGGAACTGTCCGCCGCCGTCGCGGCCGCCGGATTGGCGGAGTGGGTGTCGCGACTGCCGGAGGGGCTGGGCACGCCGATCAGCGCTTCGGGCGAGGGTCTCTCCGGCGGGCAGGCGCGGCGCCTGCTGCTGGCCCGCGCCCTGCTGCGCCCTCGCCCGCTCCTGCTGCTCGACGAGCCCACCGCCAGCCTGGATTCGGCGACGGCACAAACCCTCTGGCGGACCCTGGCCGGACTTTCTCGCGACGGCGGCCCGACGATGATCTGCGCCAGCCACGATCCCGCCGCGGCGGCCTGGGCCGACCGGATCCTGGAACTCGACGGCGGGCATCTCCAGGAGACGGCGCCGTGAGGCTGCGTCGACTGATCGGCCCGGCCTGGCGACGGCAGTGGCGATGGCTGGCGCTGGGCATCGCCCTGATGCTCGCCTCGGGCGTGTCGGCACTGGTGCTGCTCGGTCTCTCGGGCTGGCTGATCACCGCCAGCGCACTGACCGGCCTGGGCATGATGGCGGTACTCGACATCTTCACGCCCGGCGGCGGCATCCGGCTGGCCGCCATCACGCGCACGCTCTCGCGCTACGGCGAGCGGCTGGCCACCCATCGGGCAACGCTCGGCCTGCTGGCATCGCTGCGGGTGAACCTGTTGAGCCGCCTGCTGAAGCTCGACGAAATACAACTGCGGCGGCTGCGGCGCGGCGATACCCTGAATCGGCTCACGCGCGACGTCGAAGCCCTCGACCACCTCTTCTCCGGCGTGGCCGGGCCGCTGGTGACCGCGGCGGCAACGACGCTGGGCATCGCCCTCGCCCTGTGGCTGCTCGTGTCACCGCGGGCAGCCGGCGTGGCCCTGTTGCTGGGCATCGCCGGGGCCGCCGTCATCGGTCTGATGGGCCGGGCCGGACAGCGCACCGGCCGGGCGATTTCCGGCGCCGAACCCGAACTGCGGCGCCACTGCACCGAAAGCCTCGAAGGGCTCAAGTCCCTGGTGGCGGAACGACGGGTCGGCGACTGCCGGGACAGGCTCGACGAACTGTCAACGGCGCAGATCGCACGTCAGCTTCGAGTCGAGAGCCTCGACGCGATCGGACGCGGGCTGATCAACGCCAGCGGCTTCACCGCCGTGTGGGCGATGCTGCTGGTGGTGCTTGCCGGCGTGACCGAAGCCGGAGTCTCCGGGCCCGTCGCGGTCCTGGCGGTCATCGTCGTGCTGGGAATGAACGAGATCTGGCAGGGCCTGCCGGGCGCCTGGCGACAGCTCACTCAGACCCGGCTGGCCGCCGACCGGCTCGGCGAACTGGCGGAAACGAAGCCCTTACTGCCGCCCGGCGGCACGGCGATGCCGCGCGGGCAGGCCGTTTCCATGGCGGGCGTTCGCTTCGCCTGGGCCGCCCCCCGGCGGCCGATCGTCGACGGCCTCGATCTCGAGATCCCGCCGGGCGAGCGCTTGCTGGTCGCCGGGCCCAGCGGCAGCGGCAAGACCACCCTGGCCTTGCTGCTCATGCGCCAGGTCGACCCGGACGAGGGCAGCGTTCGGCTGGGAGAACTCGACCTGCGTGACATCGACACCGACGCCCTGAGACGCCATATCGGCTACCTGCCGCAACATCCGGTCGTCTTTGCCGACACCCTGGCCGCCAACCTGCGCGTGGCCGCGCCCGAGGCCGATGGCCCGGCGCTGGTGAACGCCCTGCGCGAGGCCGGGCTGGGCGACTGGCTCGACACCCTGGATGAAGGCCTCGAAACCTGGCTGGACGAGGCCGGCGCCAGCCTCTCGGGCGGTGAGCAGCGGCGGCTGGGACTCGCCCGGCTGATGCTCGTCGACCCGCCGGTGGTCATCCTCGACGAGCCCACGACGGGGCTCGACCCGACGACGGCCCGCGCCCTGTCGGACCGCCTCGATCGCTGGCTGAACGACCGCACGGCGGTCGTGATCAGCCACGAACCGGAACTGCTGCCGCGCTACGACCGGGTACTGCGCCTGTAGGTCCGACGAGCTCGCGCGACCCACAGCATCGCCGCCAGCAGGGGCAGCAGCCCACACACGACCTGGGGACGAAACTGCGGGCTTCCCGGCAAGGCCAGCAACAGGCCCCCGGCGACCCCGGCGGCGGCCAGAAGCCACCATAGAAGCACGCCCGCCGGGCGCGGTAGCGGCAGCAGCAACAGCAGCCAGGCCGGATTGAGCAGCAGGACGACGCGATTGCCGTCGATCACTTCGTGACCGCTGGCGAACCACATCAGCAAGACGAGTACGCCGGACAGCCCGGTGGCCAGCACCGCCAGCCGCCACGGCAACAGGGGCCAGAACCCGGACTCGAAGCGCAGGGCGAGAGCCACCAGCAGGGCCGCCAACAAAGACACCAGCCCGTAGGACCACCACTGCAGCCCGGGACGTTCCGGCGCGGCGTGGTGGCGGGACTCGTACAGCGTTTCGCGCTCGTCCACGAGGCGCTCGCCGTCGATCGTGACGGTCGCCACCCAGTCGGCCAGAGCCTCGGGGACGAAGCCCTCTTCCCAGGCCGTTCTCGGGCGATCGATCATCGGGCCGAGCAGCAGCATCAGCCCGGCGTGCAGCTCGAGCCGATCCTGGTTGTAGCGGCGAATGTGATCGCGGAAGTTCAGCCGCGCCGGCCGGTCTTCGAGCTGCTCGCGCATCCGCCCGTCGACCACCCGGTCGATCAGGTCGCGCAGCCAGGTCGAGCAGTTGGCGAAGAAATAGTCGTAGTCGTAGTATTGCGGGATCGGAAAGATGTTCTCGTGCAGCAGCCGATGCAGTCGAGCGATCCGATCGGCGTCGAGATTCAGCTTCTGAATGCGTATGGACCGATCGCGCATGCGGTAGAAGGCGAACTCCTTCTCGGGAGGGGCTGCCGACCCGTAGTAGTCCATGATGCCGCGGGCGAAGTCGCCGTAGAAGCCCGGGCGGTCCATCTCGAAATAGCCGAAGCTGTAGACGTGGTCCAGGCCCTGCTCGGCGTCGCGCAGCCAGATCGCGTTGTGCCCGAAACGTTCCCAGACGTCCTGCCCGGGTCCGTAAGTGACCAGCCAGGCTTCCTGGGCGAACGCCGGCAAGGCCTGAAAACCGAGCAGCAAGAAGACGAGCAGCCGCAACCGGGCCGCGAAGGCACCTTTCATTGTGGGTAGAAATCCGTATCGCGCAAAGCGACATTGTGCCCCATACTGCATGCGAAACTCATCCGACACCACCCCGGACATGCCACGAATCCAGTTCGACACTCGCGAAGGCGTGACCCTCACGGGCACGCTGGAAATGCCGCCCGGCGGCCGCTACCGGGCCACCGCGGTGTTCGCCCACTGCTTCACCTGCGGCCGCGACGTTCGCGCCGCCCGGGAGATCACTCGCGCGCTTTCCGACGCCGGTATCGCCGTCCTGCGCTTCGATTTCACCGGCCTGGGAGAGAGCGAGGGCGACTTCGCCGACACCACCTTTTCCAGCAACCTCGACGACCTCGCCGATGCCGCCGCCCACCTCAGCGAAACCCTCGAAGCACCACAGCTGCTGGTCGGTCATTCCCTGGGCGGGGCGGCCGTCCTGGCGGTCGCCGAACGACTCGACAGCGTTCGCGCCGTGGCAACGCTCGCGGCGCCCTCGAGCCCGACCAACGTCCTCGGTCATTTCGACGAACAGCTCGACGAAATCGAGCAAAACGGCAGCGCCGAAGTGGAACTGGCCGGCCGGGCGTTCCGCATCCGGCACGATTTCATCGAGGATGCGCGGACACACGACCTGGCCGAACGCCTGTCGCGCCTGCAACGCGCCGTGCTGATCATGCACTCGCCGGTCGACCGCATCGTCTCGATCGACCACGCCCAGCGAATCTTCGCCGCCGCCAAGCACCCCAAGAGCTTCGTCAGCCTCGACCATGCCGACCACCTGCTCACTCGCGCTGAGGATGCCCGCTACGCAGCCCGGGTAATCGCGGCCTGGGCGGGGCGCTTCCTCGAGATCGACCAGCCCGGCGACGAGGATGGCGTGCTGGTGCAGGGTCGAACGGCCGACGACTTTCTCTGCCGGGTGCAGGCGGGCCGCCACGCCCTGCTCGCGGACGAACCGTCGGACAAGGGCGGCAACGACCAGGGGCCCGATCCATATCGCTACCTGGCCTCGGCGCTGGGCGCCTGCACGGTCATGACGCTCAACATGTACGCACGACACAAGCAGTGGCCGGTCGAGCGCGTC
>CAZSGS010000161.1:0-6103 GCA_964606365.1 uncultured Wenzhouxiangella sp.
GCTGGTGATGAACCACGGCCTCCGGCTGGTCGGTGCCGGTATCGCCGACATGTTTCCCCATACCGCACACGTCGAATCCATCGCCATGTTCGAGCGCGCATGAGTGTCGAACTGCCGCTGGGCCCGCTGATCGTCGGCATCGACGGCACGTCGATCGACGCTGAGACGGCCGAAATGCTGCGTGATCCCGCCGTCGGCGGCGTGATTCTGTTTGCCCGCAACTACGAATCTCCGGCGCAGTTGCGCGCCCTGTGCGATCGCATCCGGGTGCTGCGCTCGCCGCGCCTGCTGGTGACGGTCGACCAGGAGGGCGGTCGGGTGCAACGATTCCGGGAGGGCTTCACGCCGCTCCCGCCGTTGTCGGTGCTGGGGCGATGGTACCGATCGCATCCGGACCGGGCCCGCGACATGGCCTATCGCCACGGCCGCGTCATGGCCGCCGAGGTGCTGGGGCACGGTCTCGACCTCAGTTTTGCGCCGGTGCTCGACCTCGACCGCGGCAGCCGCGTGATCGGTGACCGCAGCATGGCTTCCGACCCGGCCGTCGTCGTCGACCTGGCGGCTCACTATATCGCCGGCATGAAGGACGCGGGGATGCGCTGCTGCGGCAAGCATTTCCCCGGCCACGGGTCGGTCGAGGCCGACTCGCACGACGAGGTGGTGGTCGACGGCCGCGATCTCGACGCCCTCGACGAAGATCTCGAGCCGTTCGCCCGTTTGGCCGGCTCGCTAGACAGCGTTATGATGGCGCACGTTTGCTACCCCGCGCGGGATACCGAGCCCGCCGGCTACTCGCGGGCCTGGGTCGTCGATACGCTCAGGGCGCTGCTCGATTTCCGGGGGACTGTCATTTCCGATGACCTCGACATGGCCGGTGCCGCCCCGGCAGGCGGGTTGGCCGAGCGTGTGTCGAAATCCCTGGCGGCCGGCTGCGATGCGGTGTTGGTCTGCCGTCCCGCTTCGGTGCGCGAGCTGCTCGCGGGCGGGGCCCGCTGGGCGTCGCCCGCGCCGGGCAGCCTCGAGCGGCTCTACGGCCGCGCGATGGCCAGCCTGGCCGAGCAGCAACGGGTGCCGGAGTTTCGTGCCTGGCGAGACTCGCTGCGGGCATTGAACTGAGGAGAGACATGCAGGAGTTCATCGACAATCTTGGCGGCATGGCCGGTATTCCCGGCTGGCTCGTCAAGGCGTTTGCCATCATCCTGGCCGCGCTGCTCCTGGAGGCGGTCTACCGACTGTTCATCCGGCACCTCGGCCGTCTCGCCGGCAAGAGCCGCCACATGTGGGACGACGCGGTCGTCTACGCCGGCAAACGGCCGATTTCGCTGTTGATCTGGTGGCAGGGCTTGATCATGGCCGCGCGCGTGATGGCACCGCATACCGACGTCATCGCCTTCGATGCCTCGTTGCTCAACGCCGCCCAGCAGCTGGGGCTGGTGGTGGCCGCGACGTGGTTCCTGTTTCGCCTGTCGAGCGGTTTCGAGAAGGCCTTTGTCGAGGAGCGGCGCAAGCGCGACGAATACGTCGATCTCACGACTGTGACCGTTCTGGGGCGCATCGTGCGCATCGCGTTCGTGATCACCGGCGTGATGACGGCGCTGAGCATTCTCGAGATTCCGATTTCGGGCTTCCTGGCCGCCGGCGGGGTCGGCGGCATCGCCGTGGGCCTGGCCGCTCGCGATTTGCTGGCCAACTTCTTCGGCGGCTTTACCGTATTCATGGACCGCCCCTTCTCGGTCGGCGACTGGGTATGCTCGCCCGACCGCGAGATCGAGGGCGTGGTCGAGCACATCGACTGGCGCATCACCACCATCCGCAAGTTCGACAAGCGGCCGATGTACGTGCCCAACGCCACGTTCACGACGGTGACCCTGGAGAACCCCTCGCGCATGAGTCATCGACGGATTGCCGAGCACATCGGCGTTCGCTACGACGATTTCAGCGTGATGCGCGAGGTCCTCGCCGACATCCGGGAATTCGTGATGAACCACGAAGCGCTCGATACCAGCATGACGACGATGGTGCATTTCGACCGTTTCGGCGCGAGTTCGCTCGACATCATGCTCTACTGCTTTACCAGGACCGTGGTCTGGACCGAGTACCACGAGGTTCGGGAAGACGTCTTGCTGGGGATCGGCGAGATCATCGAATCGCACGGTGCGCAGATCGCCTTCCCGACGCGCACGCTCAAGTTCGACATGTCCGAGCAGTTGGCCGACGAGGTTCGAGATGCCGTGACCGGCGCTGGCCGTGGTTCGGGCAAGGCGGCTGCGGGCTCGACGGCTGGTGCCGGAAAGTCATCCGGAGCGAGCCCTGATTCGTCGCTGAGCGACTCGGTCAAGACCGACGCAGGCCGGGATACGCGCGAACCGCGCGGCGGTGACGTCGGGGGAGACAGTGATGGTGATGCCTGATGGGGTTTGCGACAGTCGGCACTGGCCCGACGGCGCGGAATGCCTGTTCGCGCCGGCGGCCGTTGCCCGGGCGCTCGACGCCCAGGCCGAGCGCATCGGTCGCCTGGCGGGCCCCGGTGAGGTGCTTTCGATCATTGCGCTGATGAAAGGCGGCATGTATCCGGCCGTCGAGCTCAGCCGGCGCCTCGGCGGTGCGCTGCGCATCGACTACGTGCATGCAACCCGCTACCGGGAGGCCACCAGGGGCGGCAGCATCCACTGGCAGCATTGGCCCGACAGTCTCGAGCTGGGCGATCATGTCGTGCTGGTGGACGATATATTCGACGAAGGCCATACGATGGCGGCCGTCGCGGAGCGGCTCGGGGCGCAGGGCGTCCGGCAAGTGACCACGGCCGTGTTGGCGCGCAAGCGCCACGATCGGGGGCTCGACCGTGACTGGGTCGACGATCATGCCCTGGAGGTCCCCGATCGCTACGTGTTCGGTTGCGGCATGGACTACCGCGGGCTGTGGCGCCAGCTCGACGGCATCTGGGCCTTGCCGGCATGAGCCTGGCGATCATCGGCGGAACGGGCGCGCTGGACTTGTTCGACGTGCTCGAGCAAAAACGCGTGGACACACCTTACGGGCAGCCTTCCGCCGCGTTGGCGCGGATCCGGCTGGGCGAACGGGACGCCTGGTTTCTCGCGCGCCACGGCCGCCCGCATCGGATCCCGCCGCATCGTATCAACTATCGGGCCAATATCGATGCGCTCCATCGAGTCGGCGTCGATCGGGTGGTGGGGATCAATGCCGTCGGCAGCATGGATTCCAACGCCGGGCCGGGCACGCTGGTCGTACCCGATCAGCTGATCGACTACACCTGGGGCCGCATGCACACGTTCAGCGATGATGACATCAGTCCGCTGCGTCATGTCGAGTTTTCCGAGCCGTTTGCCGGGCCAGTGCGATGTTCGCTGCTGCAGTCCGCGGCCGGCTCGGGCTTGGCGTGCGCCGATGGCGGCTGCGTCGCCGTGACCCAGGGGCCGCGGTTGGAAACGGCGGCGGAGATTCGCCGGCTCAGCCGCGACGGGGCAACGCTGGTCGGCATGACGAGCATGCCCGAGGCGGCTCTGGCGCGCGAAGCCCGAATGGACTACGCCAGCCTGTGTGTCGTTGCCAACGCCGCCGCCGGGCTCGACGAGACGCCGATTTCGGAGGACGCCATTCACGAAGTCCTGGCCGGCGCCATGCACCGGGTGCGGGTGCTGCTCGAGGCCCTGGAATCGGGGGACTAGCCCCGGCACGGCACAAAATGTGATGTCCTTCTCCCTGATTCTTCTTGGGTTTTTTACGCTGACGTCTTATGCTGTAGGGGTCTGCACGACCAGCCAGCGAGGATTGCGGCATGCCCCCGACCCCGACACTTTCCGTACTCGAAACCGGCCAGAAGGAACGCACCGTCATGCGCTCGCTGCTCAACCTTGCCGGCGTGCGCAGTGGTGGGGGCACCTGGCAGGTGATGGACGAGCCGGGTGGCGAGGTCACGATCATCGATGTGGATTCCGACGATGGTGAGTCTTGCTGGCGCGAACTGCGCGAGGCCGGGCACAATCCCATCGCGCTGACGCGCCGCCGGGAGTTCGCGGCCGAACACGTGTTGCACAAGCCCCTGCGCTCGCGCGAATTCCTGAACCTGCTCGAGCGCGTAAGCTCCCAAGAGGTGCCGGCGCCCGGCAAGCTGAAGGAAGATGCGGCGGACCGCGGCGGCAGCCCCGAATGGCTGGGGTTCGAGCAGCCGGACGACCCCGATCACGCGACCCTGGCGGAACACTTGCGCCGGCAGAGCTGGAGCAGCCCGGTCGTGATCGACCTTGCGGGGTGGCCGCGGCTGGTGATCGACCCCGGTTCGGGCAGCTGGTTCTATGACGGTTCGATGACCGACATGCAGCCGGAGATGTTCGCCCGTCCGCTGCCGGCTTCCGCCGGAAAGGCGGTCTCGAGCGCGGATCTCGTCGAGGAGGTCGAGCGGGTCGTGCGCCGTCCATTGAGCGAACTCAAGTGGTTCGCCGGCCTGGCCCAGTCGCGCGGCAGGCTCCATCCGGATCTGCTCGGCGAGGCCCAGTTCATGCTGACCCAGGCGCCGAGCGAGGCGATGAAGAACGAGCGCTATGCCCAGCTCGCCCGCATCCTCATCCGAGCACCGGTCGACATCGACGAACTGCACCGCCTGTCGGGAGAGACGCCGGAGAACATCGCGGCCTTTCTGAATGCGTGTTACACCACCGGGCGCCTGCTGGTGAATCGGACGGCGCGGGTGGCGGGTTTTTGATCGGGGTACACTAGGGAACCTCTGAACAACTCTGCACGGGCGCGACGGGTCTTTGCGGGGCCTCCGCCTCGTTTGGGCTCACTCATTTGGAATGACCAAACCACGCTCGCCCAAGCCAAGCCGGAGCCTCCCGCAAAGACCCGTCGCGCCCGCGCAGAGTTGTTCAGAGGTTCCCTAGTATCTCAACTTCACTTCCCCGATTCCGGTGACTCCTTCCAGCGCGGCAAGGAGTTCCGTCGACGGCGTGACGCGCCACTTCGAGCCGAGATGGAGCAGGGCCTGTGCCGACTGGTTGCGATAGTGGATGACCACCGGCGTGTGGCCCGGGCGGTAGGGCTGGAGCGCCGCAGCGAGGTCGTGCTCCAGCGAGGCAGCCGGCTGCCTGATTTCGAGCTCTACCCTTTGCGCGAACTGCGAGCGCGCCTCATCGACGCTCATGACTTCCTCTGCCACCATGCGGAAGCCGCCGCGGAAATTGTCGACTTCCACCCGCCCCTTGACCACCACGATCTCGTCGGCCACCAGCCGGTCCGACACCTGCTGGTAGAGACGGTCGAATACCGCGACTTCCAGGCGTGCCGTGCCGTCGTCGAGGGCAACGAAGGCCCCCTTGCCGGGGCGTCGCCGGATGGCGGCGATCAGCCCGGCGAGGGTCATGGGCTTGCCCTGGCCGCGCCGCCGGCCTTCGCCGCCGTTGTTGCCCACCAGCGTATCGATGCGGTCGAGCGTCGTGGTCGTGGTATCGGCCAGCTCGTCGCGCAGCTCGTCCATGGGATGCCCGGAGAGATAGAGTCCGAGCGTCTCCTTCTCGGCGCGCAGTCGCTGGCGCAGGGTCCAGTCGCGAAGGTCCGGCAACGGCCTCTCCTGGTCGCCGGCCCTGCCCGGAGACGCCGCTGCTCCGCCGCCGAACAGGCTGGACTGGCCGGCCTCCCGATCGGACTGGAAACGCTCGGCTTCGGAGACGATTTCCGGCAGGCCCTGCATCAGCGAGGCGCGATTGTCGTGCAGGCAGTCGGCCGCCCCCGAGCGGATCAGCGTTTCGAGGGTGCGGCGATTGAGTCGTGAGAGGTCGACTTCCCGGCACAGGTGGGCCAGCGAGGTGAACCCGCCGCAGCCCTCGCGCACGGTCACCAGGTTCTCGACCGCGCCGCGGCCCACGCCCTTGAGCGCGCCCAGCCCGTAGCGAATCGCGCCATCCTCGACCTCGAAGCGGTAGGCGGAGCGATTGATATCCGGCGGCAGGATCTCGAGGCCCATCAGCTTGCAGTCCTCGATCAGATTGGCGATCTTGTCGGTCTTGTCGAGGTCGGCCGACAGAACGGCGGCCATGAACTCGGCCGGGTAGTGCGCCTTCAGCCACGCGGTGTGATAGGCGACCAGGGC
>CAZSGS010000162.1:0-1128 GCA_964606365.1 uncultured Wenzhouxiangella sp.
ACAACGGCTTCGAGCCGATCGATGGCATGAACGTCAACGGCGAGCTGGCCCTGGGCGAGAACATCGGCGATCTCGGCGGTCTGTCGATCGCCCATCACGCCTACAGGATGTATCTCGACGAGCACGCCGAGGGCAAGGCACCCGAACTCGACGGCTATACCGGCGATCAGCGCTTCTTCATGGCCTGGGCCCAGGTCTGGCGCAATCTCTGGTCCGGAGACGAAGCGCTTCGCTCCCAGCTCGTCCGCGGCCCGCACAGCCCACCCAAGTATCGCGTCAACGGCGTGGTGCGCAACATGGATGCCTGGTACGAGGCTTTCGACGTGGACGCCGACGCAGCGCTCTACCTGGCGCCGGAAAAGCGCGTCAGCATCTGGTAGCGGAACGCGCCAGGCGGCGGGCCAGGCCCCCTAAGGAACCTATTCGGGGGACAGGCCCGCCGCCGTATTCGCGATCAGCGCCCAGGCTGCTTCCACGTGCCGTCGCTCGACCCGGGTCTGGCCCGGGACGATGCGCAATGCAAAGCGCCCGTCCAGGCGGGTGTGCGTGAGATACAACCGTCCGCTGTCCTGGATCTCGAAAAGCAGGCGCTGATTGGCGCGCTCGATGGCCTGCTCGTCGTCCACGCCCGGCGGCAGCCAGCGGAAGCAGACGCAGTTGAGCGGCGCGGGGGCGAGACGCTCGAAGTGCCCGACGCCGTCGATGGTCGCGGCGAGCCACTGCCCGTACTCGATGTGGCGGCGCAGCATCGCTTGCAGTCCATCGAGCCCGAAGGACCGCATGACGAACCACAACTTGAGCGCGCGAAAACGGCGCCCGAGCTGAATACCCCAGTCTCGGTAGTTGCGCACGTGCTCGTCGGCACGTGTCCTGAGGTACTCGGGCTGGATTTCAAAGGTCCGCACCAAGGCCTCGACGTCACGCACGTAGTAGGCCGTGCAGTCGAAGTTCGTCGCCATCCACTTGTGCGGGTTGACGACGAAAGAGTCGACATGATCGGCCGATCCCAGCATCCAGCGATACTCAGGCAGCAACATCGCCGTGCCGGCGTAGGCCGCGTCCACGTGCAACCACACGCCGTATCGGGCGCAGATTTCGCCCACGGCATCGATCGGATCGATCGCCGTC
>CAZSGS010000162.1:1138-6099 GCA_964606365.1 uncultured Wenzhouxiangella sp.
GCCGTCGAACTGGTCGTGCCGAGCGCGGCAATCACGCACAAAGGCGTCACGCCCTCGGCCCGATCCGCCTCGATTCGCGCGGCAAGGGCATCCGGCCGCATGGCGAAGTCGGCATCGACGGGAATCTTCCGCAGCGCGGCCGAGCCGAAACCGGCGATCCTGACGTCCTTTTCGATCGACGAGTGCGCCTCGGTGGAGCAGTAGACGGCGAACCGTCGCCCGCCCTGGCCGGCGAAGCCGCGCTCGTTGACGGCAAACTCCGTCGCACGCTCGCGGGCGCTGAGCAGGGCGCACAGGGTGGCGGTCGAGGCGGTGTCCTGGATGACACCCTCGAAGGCCGCCGGCAGGCCCAGCCAGTCGCGCAGCCAGTTCATCACGCGACCCTCGAGCTCGGCAGCCGCCGGCGACGTCTCCCAGCTCATGCATTGCGCGCCCAGGGTGGCGGTCAGCATCTCCGCCAGCAGGGAGGCATGGGAGTTGTTGGCCGGGAAATAGGCCATGAACATCGGATGCTGCCAGTGCGTCATGCCCGGCAGGATGATCTCGCGGAAGTCGTTCAGGATGGCCTCAACGGGCTCGCCCGTCTGCGGACCGTCGGCCGGCAATCGCCCGGCAACCTCTCCCGGCTGAACCCGGGCCCTGACCGGTCGATCCTCGATCGTCTCGAGGTAGTCCGACATCCAGTCGACCAGCGCATGGGCGTGGCGACGAAACTCGTTGCTGTCCATCGATTGCGAATCCCTGACTCTAGGTAGAAACCGCCGCCCGACGCCACCACGGCTTTCTCGCCAGGCGCGGCTGGCCGGTCTGCAGGTAGTGGACGATGTCGGGATCGAGCGCCACCGCCCAGATCAGCTCGGCCGAATGCGGGGTGCCGCAGAAGAGTATTCGGTCCCCCATGGCCAGCGGCTCCTCGTCGTCGGGCAGCAGAATAGCGCGGTCGTCGCGAAGGATCATGAGCACCAGGGCATCCATCTTCTCGTTGCGGTCTCGCGGGTCGAGCGTAAGCATGCCGACGGTGAAGGTCTGCCCGGCCTCGATCACTTCGGCCAGGGGCGGCGTCCGCTTCTCGCTGACCCGGCTGCTCCAGAACTGGACGCGATCATCGCCGATGCGCGTTCGGAGGCGCTGCAGGCAGTTCCGGCACCAGTCCTCGTCGTGCTCGAGTATCCGTTCGACGAACGCCGGCACCATCGGCGCTTCCAGCACCGGGCGAATCGCCGAGGCCACGATGCCGCTGACCGAACAGGTCAGCCGCGTCCCCGCTTCCTCGAACAGCTGCCGGTTGTGGAGGTGATTCTCGCGAGCGATCACCAGCAGATCGGGATTGATCATCAGCGCGGTCATGATGGTCGAGAGGTTTTCGGCATCACTGGCGTGAGCGGCCACCAGCCCGGTCGCATCGCCGACCCCGGCACGCTCGAGCGTGTCGGCCTGCGAGCTCGGCCCGAAGACACTGCCGGCCGGCCAGTCGTCCCGATCGCCCTCCTCGGCAATGACGCGCGTGGTCGTGCCTTGCTCGCGAAGCCGTTCGGCCAGCAGGCGCCCGAAATCGTCCTGGCCGCAGATCAGCCATGCCCCGTCCTGACGAGTATCCTCGTCCCACTCGTGGCGCACACCGGTCTCCGACAAGCGCTCGTAGAGTTGATGGGCCATGGGGCGCGTGATTGCCAGCAAGACTCTCTGCGCAAATTCCTCGCAGGGCCGCACGACGAAGTCGGTGTCGAATGAAGCCATGTTGCTGGCCGTGGCGGCGGAGTCGGCGCGTGCGGCCACCGACACCTTCTGGTTGAGAAGGCGCCCGGCCAGCGCGATCTTCAGATTGGTTTCATCGCTGTCGGTCAGGGCCAGCAGGCCCGCGCACCAGCGGTTCTGAAGCCCGGCCTTGAGCAGGTTGCCGGGCACCGATGCATCGAGCCTGAAACCGGGCACCTGGACCTGGTAGTCGTGCAACTGAAGCTCCCGAATGGCTTCGGCCGAGCGGTCGACCACCACGGCTCTCCTGCGGCTCCAGACCAGGTTGTCGACCAGCATGCCGCCGGCGCCGCCGTAACCGCATACCAGGTAGAACGGTGAACTGATGCCGCGGATGGTGCGTTGAAGCCGGCGCCGTCCCATCGCTTCGTGAAACGCGTCGTCTCGCACCAGTCCCACGAGGCTGCCGATCGCGAACAGCCAGGCAAACACGGTCATGTAGATGCACAGGATGGTCCACAAGCGCTGCGCGTCGCTGAAAGCGGCGGGCAACTCGCCGAAGCCGATGGTGCTGCCCGTGTAGCTGACCACGTAGAAGGCGTGCAGGAAGCTCATGGTCCACGGCTCGCCGCGCTCGTCGTAACCGGGCACGATCGTGTACCCGGCGGTCGCTACCGCGTAGGCACTGATGAGCACCACCAACGGCAGGCGCATGCGCTCGAGCAGCAATGACAGCGGGGTGTTCACGACTCGCTCCGACCGTCAGCGCCGGAAACGGCTGGTCTCGATCAGCACCACCACCATGGATACGACATTGGCCAGCAGCGCGCCGCCCGACAGCGAGACCACGGACGCCATCACCGCCGGCGTGAGCCCGGTATCGGTCATGTGAACTGCAATACCCCAGACCATGGCGGCGGCGAGCAGCTGGAGATCCGCCACCAGGCTCGAGGCCAGAAGCACGGCACCGATGTGCGTGCGTTCGCCGAGCTTCATCACCGTGGCGATCAGGCTGACGACGATCGCGGCGAACAGCTCATAGGCATTGTGATGGTCGGGATTGTCCATCTCGCCGACGAAGAAGCCGAAATTGAGCGTCAGGGCCAGCAGGATGAAGAACGCGAATACGACCTTTTCAGGGTTCATGGGCAATCCCCGGCGGAGAAATCGGAAGCAGTCTGCACGTTAGCCCACGGACCCGGAAGCGTCAATTCAGTCCCGCCCGCTACGCCAGATGGAAATCAGGAGCCAGATACCGCCGATGGCCGCGCCGATGAAACCCAGCAGGCCGAACAGCGGCAACCCCGAATCCTGGTCCCCCTGGACGTTGAGCACGATGGCCGAGCCGATGATCAGCGCCGCCGTGACGACACCCAGCGTCAGGCGGCTGGCCGCCTGGTCGAGGCGGACCGAGACTTCGTGAAGCTCCTTGATGTCGACGTGCACCTCGATACGCCCGCGACTGGCGTTGCGCAGGAGCCGGCTGAAATCGTCGGGCAAGGAGGCCAGCAGGCGCAGCGAATGAAACAGCGTCTTGCGGAAACGCCGGCTGATGTTGATGGGCGAGTAGTGCCGCCTGAGCACTTCCTCGAGCACGGGCGCGGCCTCGCCGGCCATGTCGAATTCCGGATCGAGAGTGCGCCCCATGCCCTCAAGTGTGATGAAGGCCTTGAACATCAGTACCAGGTCGGCCGGCAGCACGACATGGTGATGGCGAAGCACGCGCGTGATCTCGCCGATCATGGCCGCAAGATCGAGTTGTTCGAGCGGGACACCGTGGTAGTGATCGATGAACTCGGCCACGTCCCCGCGCAGGCGCTCCTCGTCGAGATCGCCTTCTTCGCTCCAGTCGACCAGGATACGAGCCGCGCTTTCCGCGTCGCGCGAAACCAGGCCGTGCATCAGCTCGGCAACTTCCTGCCGCCGCTGTTCGGAAAGACGACCGACCATGCCGAAATCGAGCAGGCCGATGCGACTCCCGGGCAGGTACATGACGTTGCCCGGATGCGGATCGGCATGAAAGAAGCCGTGTTCGAGAATCATCAGCAGGATGGCGCGCGTGCCCCGGGCGGCAATCAGGTGACGATCCAGCGCCGCTTCGTCCACGGCCGTCAGATCACTGCCCGGCACGCCGTCGAGGCAACTCTGGACATTGAGCCGTTCGCCGCTGAACGCCCAGTGGATCTCCGGGACCACGATGCCGGAATCGTCTTCCAGGCCGGCCGCGATGCGTTCGGCGTTGCGGCACTCGGCGGCAAAGTCGAGCTCGCGCCGGAGCGACTGCGAAAACTGCCGGACCAGCAAGCGGGGCTTGTAGTGGCGCAACTCGGTGGCCTCCGAATCGATCACCTCGGCCAGGCGGTTGAGCAGGCGCAGATCCGCCTCGACCGTGGGGCGGATACCCGGCCGACGAACCTTGAGTACGACCGCGGTGCCGTCGTCCAGCCAGGCCCTGTGCACCTGGGCAAGCGAGGCGGCCGCCAGCGGCTCACGCTCGATGCGTTCGAACACATCCTCGGGCGCGGCTCCCAGATCCTCGATCAGCTGCTTCTCGATGTCGCTCCAGTCCACCGGTGGCGCGTGGTCCTGGAGCTTGCCGAACTCACTCAGCCACTCGGGCCCGAACAGGTCGACGCGCGTGGCGAGCACTTGTCCGAGTTTGACGAACGTGGGGCCGAGGTCCTCGAGCACGCGGCGAACGCGCTCGGGCGGCTTGAGCCGGGCCAGTTCCTCGGCCTCCTTCCAGTGCAGTACCTTGCCGGCGCGCTTGAGAGCGCCGGCCATGCCGACGCGCTGGACGAGATCACCGAAGCCGTAGCGAATCAGAACCGAGGCGATATCCTGCATCCGGCCGATATCGCGGGCCGCGCTGAGCGCCTGCCAGAGCATGACTTCCACCTGTTGGAGAATTTTGCCTAGTGTACCCCGTCACTCATTCATCCGGCCGTGTCGCAACACCCCGACACGCTCGCAGGGGATAGAATCAACGCATGCTCTCACCGATCCGCGCCACATTGGCCATCACCACCCTCGCGCTTCTGGCCGGCTGCGCCACCACGCCGCCGAAACGCCAGGACAACCTCTGCGAGATCTTCGAGCAGGAGCCGACCTGGTACGACCACGCCTACAACAGCGAACGGCGCTGGGGCGTGCCGATCGCGGTGCAGATGGCCATCGTCCAGCGCGAATCCTCCTTCCGCGCACGCGTCAGACCCGAGCGCACCAGGCTGCTGGGCTTCATTCCCTGGCGGCGCCCCTCTTCGGCG
>CAZSGS010000163.1:0-6034 GCA_964606365.1 uncultured Wenzhouxiangella sp.
CGACGACCGGCAGCATCTCCTTCGGAACCGCCTTGGTGGCGGGCAGAAAACGGGTGCCGAGACCGGCGACGGGAAAGACGACGGTATCGATCATGGTGGATGTGCCCCTGGTTGCCAAGAAACGGCCATGGTAGCGGATCCTGGCGGAGACGGCAGGATCAGGGCCAGAAGAACGTTGGCTTGTTAGCTCACTTGTTCCGGCGCCCTGACCCTAGCCGTACACCCTGAACCGCGCGATGGGCGGCTATGGAACAAGCCAACCACCGAACGAGCTAACCAGCCGACTGTCGTTCAGTAGTGCCCCGCCAGCCGCATGTCCCGCAGTCGGCCCTCGGCCAGTCGCGCCAGCGTGGTGCCGGGATACTGGCTGCGAACCTGCTCGAGTGCGGCTCGGGCCTGGTTCCAGCGCTCGAGTTCGTAGTGGCTGAAGCCGATCTTGAGCAGGGCATCGCCTTGCTTGCTGCTGTCGGGAAACTGATCGAGGAGTTCGTTGAAATAGTCCAGCGCCGTCTGAAAATCGCGCGTGACGTAGTAGGTTTCGGCCAGCCAGTAGAGCGAATTGGGCGCATAGACGGAGTTGGGGTACTGCTCGAGGAATTCGGAAAAGCCTTCGGCGGCATCCGCGTAGCGCGTTTCTCTGAGTGCACGAAATGCGCGCTCGTAGTCGCTTTTCTCCTGTTCTCCGGCGGACTCCAGCTCGCGGGCCGGACCCGTGGACGGTTCGGCCAGCGGCGTGATCTCGGACTGCGCGTCGATCGGCGCGCGTACTTCGGGTTCGTCACCGCCCTGACCTGACGTGGGCACGGAATCACTGGCCGGAGCAACGGGCTTTCGCTCAGACGAGGATTCCGACCGATCTGACTCCGATTGCCGGTCCTGCGTGACGGCGGCGTCGCTGCCCTGCTCCTGCGCCTGGAGGCGGCGGTCGAGATCTAGATACTGGTCGCGCTGACGGCGGCGCAGGTTCTCGATCTCGCGCTGTTGCGATTCGACCATGCCGCGCAGCTCGCGCACTTCCTCCATCAGCGCCTGCACGTCGTAGACCAGGTTGCTGTCGTCCTGGGCCTGAACCGGAATGACGGCGGCCGGCACGAGGCCGACCGCCGCAACCATCAGTAGATTGAAGAGCCTGTTCAACGCCATTACCGGGCCGTGTAGACGATCTCCACGCGGCGATTGCGCTGCCAGCAGTCCTCGTCGCTTTCGCGGCACACCGGGCGCTCTTCACCGTAGCTGACCACTTCGACCTGGTCCGAGGGCACGTCGTTGGCGCGCAGCAGGTCCTGCACCGAGTTGCCGCGGCGCTCGCCCAGACCGAGGTTGTATTCGCGCGAGCCGCGCTCGTCGGCATGCCCTTCGAGCATCACGCGAGCCGAGGAATTGTTGCGCAGGTACTCCGCATGCGCCTCGATGATCGGACGGAACTGCGAGCGGACGTTGGAGCGGTCGAACTCGAAATAGACAACGCGCTGGCTCAACAGGCTGTCGGAGTTGTCGAGATTGCGCGGGTCGCTGAAATCGCGCGGATCGAGACGATCGGTTTCCGGCTCTTCAGCCGGCTCTTCCGTCGGCGGCGGTTCCGGGGCTTCGGGTTCTTCAACCGTTTCCCTTGCGCAGGCAGCCAGAATGGCGGCCAGCATGACAAGGGCGATGAATCGCAGTGCAGTCTTCATGCTACCTCCTGGGGGTCGTACAGGCATTGTTAGGGGCAATTTCATATCGTTTATCGAATCAGTGGCGACCAGGCAGGTTCCCGAACTTCGTCACCCTCGCTCAGGACCAGCCGCTGACGAATACGTCCGTCAGCCGAAGCGGCCGCCAGCTCGCTGATGCCGTCCCGACGGGTGGCATAGAGAACCATGCTGCCGTTCGGCGCAAAGCTCGGCGATTCGTCAAGCCGACCGTCAGATAATACACGCAAACGCTCCGTTTCGCGATCATGGATCGCGATGCGGTAGTCCTCGTCGCCTTCGCTGTAAATCACGGCCAGGTAGCGCTCCTCCAGACCGATGCTGGCGTGGGCGTTGTAGCGGCCCTCCCAGGTCACGCGTTCGGGGTCGCCGCCTTCGACGTCCATGACGTAGATCTGCGGGCGCCCGGCGCGGTCGGACGTGAAGTAGATGCGCTCGCCGTCGGGCGACCAGGTCGGCTCGGTATTGATCGACCAGTGGTGGGTCAGCTGTTCGCTGCGCTGGGATTCCAGGTCGATGACCCAGATCTCCGGGCTGCCGCTGCGCGAGAGGCTGACCGCCAGCTTGTCGCCGTCGGGCGAAAAAGCCGGCGCGCCGTTGATGCCCTTGTCGGCGCTGACCACGCGGTTCTGCCCCGTGTAGAGGTCCTGAACGACGACTTGCGAGCGACCGGTGGCGAACGACACGTAGGCCAGCTTGCGCGCGTCTGGCGACCAGGTCGGCGACAGGATCGGCTGGCGGTTGCGCACGACCGTCTGCGGGCCATGGCCGTCGGCGTCGGCAACGACCAGTTCGAAGGTCTCCTCGTCGCCGCTGCCGCGCACCACGACGTAGGCGATGCGGGTGGCGAAGGCGCCCGGCACTCCCATGATCTCCTCATAGACGGCGTCGGCGACGCGATGCGCCCCGAAGCGCAGGTCGCCCAGGCCTACCGAAAGCGCCTGCGACATCAGGATGCGCCCGGAATGGACGTCGAGCAGGTGGTACTCGATCTCGTAGCTCATCCCGTCGTTGCTCTCGCGCACCGATCCGACCACCAGGTGATCGACCTGGAGCAGGCGCCAGGTACCGAACCGGACCTCGGTCGGATCCGACGGCCGATCGACCATCTCCGCTTCGTCCATCGGATCGAACAGGCCGGAGCGATGGAGGTCGGCGCTGACGATCTCGGCCACGCCCGTCTCCGGCTCCGGCATTTCGGTATTCCATTCGAACGGCGCGACGGCGATCGGCATGGCGCCCTCGACGCCGTCGACGATCTCGATACGCAGCTCGGCCGAAGCCGGCGCGCACACCAGCAGGGCAAGAAACAGGACGCTAGCCGTCGTAACGGAATTCAAAAGTGATCTGGCGCTCGAATACATCCTCATAACCTCGATAGGGCAAGTTACCGACGCGCATCACGGCCGCAGTGATCGAGCGTCGCGTTGCGTCGTCGGCGTTGCAGGGTGACACGATACTCGCATCGATGATCTCGCCGCCGGGAATCTGCACGACGCGCACGGCGCATTCTACGCCCGGCGAGGTCGTCGGCGGCCGAATCCAGCTGCGCCGGACGAGTTCGCGGATGGTGCCGACGTACTCCTCGCGCAAGGTGGCGCGACGGGCATCTGCCTCCGCCTGCTCCTGCGCCAGGCGCCGGCGCTCGGCCTCTTCCTCGGCCTGCTGCTGTTCACTTTCGCGCTCGCGGCGCTCGGCCAGCTCGTCGAGCCGGCGCTGCTGTTCCTCGCGCTCGCGCTGGGCCGCCTCGCGCTGGCGGCGCAGTTCCTCGAGCTCGCGCTGTCGGGCTTCCTCGCGTTCGCGGCGCTCTCTTTCCAGCTGCCGCCTTTCCTCTTCGGCCTCGCGCCTGGCCTCCTCGTCCTCGCGGCGGCGACGCTCGGCCTCTTCCTGACGCCGGCGCTCCTCGTCCCGGCGCTGCTGCTCGATTTGCTCCTGGCGGCGACGTTCAGCCTCGGCTTCCTCCCGCTGGCGTTCGCGTTCGGCCTGACGCTGACGTTCGGCCTCGGCTTCGCGCCGGCGCTCGAGTTCCTGTTGGCGCTGGCGCTCGGCTTCCTCCTCCTGCCGCTGTTGCTCGGCTTCTTCCTCCCGGCGCTGTTGCTCGGCTTCATCCGCGCGCGGATCTTCAGGGGGCGGCTCGGCAACCGGACCCTGGTCGACCAGCGTGACCTGCACCGGCAGGGGCCTGTGTTCGAACGCTTCCCAGTTCCACGTGCCGACGACCAGGACCAGCACAAAGCCCAAGTGCACGGCCACCGCCAGCCCGAAGGCCGCCAGAGCGTCCTTGATCGCCTGTTTTCGCTGGGGGGAGAGCATCATTCAGGCCAGAAGAAAGAAATTCGTCCACAGATGAACACAGGTGAACACAGATAGAGAAACAATTCGTACTTCATTGCAGCGACTGAATGATTCGAAATGCGGCGACTGGCTGCGGGGCCGGCAAAATCGAGACTTCGATCATCTGCGTTGATCTGCGTTCGTGTGCGGTTCTATTCGGAATCGGGCTCGGGGTCGCCCACGAGACCGACGGAGGCCACACCGGCGCGCTGCAGCAGGACCATGGCGCCGTAGATGTGCTGGTAATCCACGTTCCTGTCACCAGTGACGGTGACCTGGAGCTGCGGGTTGCGCGCGACGATGGCGCTGACGGTATCGACCAGGGTCTCGGAATCGACCAGCTCGGGGGCGTCGCCCGTATCCAGGTAAAGGTCGCCCTCGGCCGTCACGGTGACCATGAGCGGGTCGCCCTGGTCGGTCAGCGGCTCGGCCGAACCGCTCGGCAGTTCGACTTCCACGCCCAGGTTCATCAGCGGCGCGGTGACCATGAAAATGATCAGCAGCACCAGCATGACGTCGATGTAGGGTACGACGTTGATTTCCGACATGCGCTTGCGGCGGCGGCGGATATAGGGTTGGTCGGACATGATGAGTGAGCGCCTCTGTCAGCCTTTTTCCTGCAACCGCCGCGCCTGTCGGTGGAGGATCGAGGCGAACTCTTCCTTGAAGTTGTCGTAGCGCACTTCGAGCCGTTCGACCTGCGTGGAGAACTTGTTGAAGGCGACCACCGCCGGAATGGCGGCGAACAGGCCCATGGCCGTTGCGATCAGTGCCTCGGAGATGCCGGGGGCGACCATGGCGATGGTGGCCTGCTGCGAGCCGGCCAGGCCGCGGAAGGAATTCATGATGCCCCAGACGGTGCCGAACAGGCCGACGTAGGGGCTGACCGAGCCGACCGTGGCCAGAAAACTCAGGCGGTGCTCGAGACGGTCCATCTCGCGCGTGAGCGTGACGCGCATCGCCCGCTGGGCGCCATTGGTCAGCGCATCGGCGTCGATCCGGCCCTCCTCGCGCTGCCTGGAAAACTCGCGGAAACCGGCCTCGAACATCGCGTCGAGTCCCTCGCGCGGCTTACGGTCGCCGGCGACGGAGTCGTAGAGCTTGTTGAGGTCGGCGCCCGACCAGAACTTTTCCTCGAACTTGCGCGAGCGCGACTCGGCCCTGGAGAGCATCTGGCGCTTGCGGAAAATCACCATCCATGAAAGCACCGAGGCGGCCACCAGCAGCGCCATGACGCACTGGACCAGCAGGCTGGCTTCGAGAATGAGTTCCCAGACTTGCAACTCGCCGTTCATCGCGATTCCTGTTCCTGTTGTTGTCGTTGGATGGCCACGCGCAGCGCCTCGGGCATGCGCGCCGGCACGAAGCGGTCGGCGGCCAGGCAGGCGGCGTCCACGCGCGCGGTGGCCAGCAGTTCGCTGTCGGCCGCACGGACCATGCGCTGATTGAAGGTCAGCGAAGCCGCTCGAACATGTTCGACGCCGATCGTGATCTCGAGTTCATCTTCCAGCCGGCCCGGCGCGATGAATCGTGTGTCGACCCGTCGGACCACGAACAGGCGATTCTGCTCCGTGCGCAGGGGAACCTGGGGAAAACCCATGGCCAGCAGCCAGTCGGAGCGCGCCCGTTCGAAGAAGGCCAGGTAGCGGGCGTGGTAGACCACGCCGCCGGCATCCGTGTCTTCCCAGTAGACGCGGTAGCGGAAGGGTTCGATCATGGCTCGGAGCGATCGCTGAACAGGTCGTCGGGTTTGTCGGGTGGATTGAGCCCGAAGTGCTTCCAGGTCGCGGCGGTGGCCATGCGGCCCCGGGCGGTACGCATCAAAAATCCCTGCTGGATCAGGTAGGGCTCGATCACGTCCTCGATGGTACCGCGCTCTTCCGACAGCGCGGCGGCGAGGCTTTCCACGCCCACCGGTCCGCCGCCGAAATCCTCGACCAGCTTCTGCAGCAGGCGGCGATCCATGGCATCGAAGCCGCGCGCGTCGACCTGCATCATTTCCAGCGCCT
>CAZSGS010000164.1:0-6005 GCA_964606365.1 uncultured Wenzhouxiangella sp.
GTTCAGAGGTTCCTCAAATACTGAAAGCGGCTGATCTTGGGCAGCGGCATAGGCAATGGAGCAGTTGCGGTTTGCGCGACACGCGCAAGAAGCAGGTGCAGAATGCCGTCATGCGTGGATGACAGTGGTTTCCCGAGGGTTCGCGCTCAAGGCGCTACGAGAACAGCCTGAATTTCGGCATTCTGCAGAGACCAACCGAGCTTGGCAACGATCGACACACTGGGAGATTGGCGGGTGTTCTGCTTTTTCTCTGGTCTTTCCTGGTTCTTCCCTTTACCTATTCTCGAGTCTATCAAGTCGCTGGGCCAGTCTGCCTATCTGTTGTTGCATCGCCTCATTTTCCGCTCTTAGCCGAGCATTTTCCGTTTCTCCCAGCTCCAGCATCTCCTGGATAGCGGCAATAGCGATCACGGCGAAGCCCGAGGTATCGAGCATGTAAACTTCATCCTGCGAATCACCAATTCTACCCTTGCTGACCAACTCCGGGAACAGCGGCTCTACTTCCTGAGCAATGAAACCCATAGCAGCTTGATTAGTGGTGTCGCTACGAAAAGAATATGAGGAAGGATTCAGTCGCGCTACCCTTTCGAGGATTCCTTCGAGGGGCTGGACACTCTGCTTCAGGCGGCCGTCCGAGAGACTGGCATAATTGCCCGTGACAGAGTTGAACTCTCCCCTGAAAGCACCTCTGTAGTACAACTCCAGGGCTCCGTCACCATTGGTAGAATACAGGGTCCAGTAGGCATCATTGCCCCCCGGGTGTTCAATAGTTACACCACTCGAAGTCCCACTGCCGTTAGCGTGGACCATTGTAATCTCGGCCCTTCGGGTGGACGTGCGAAACAGAACATCGTTCCCGCTATTGAAATTGAAGTGCAAGCCCACGTTGCTGTCGATCTCATTGCCGTCCATCAGTAATTTCTGAGAACCGGAAAGAACTTCCAGGCCGGCAATCGTCCCATCATTCTCCGTGCCGTTGATGACGGCTCCGGAAGAGGTCAGCGTGTTGGCCGTCATATTCCCGCTGATGGCACCGTCACCGTCGATATCCAAACCTGGCTGGGACCAGCACGGCACAGCCCAAACAATCAAGATGACCACAACAATTGCGCTTCTCATAGGAATCCCTTTTCATGATAAATATCGTTTATCCAAATGGCCCGGCAACTGCATGCCACCACTGGGCGTGCTGGCGGGGTCTCTGGGCAGACACCGCTCATACCTATGGGGCCCGGTGATCAGGCTTCATTCGAAGCGGTTTGCGAAGATCAGATTCGGCAGTGGTGGACATTCGATGGCTGCCGTGCTCACGCGAATGTTCACCGGCCTGACCAGGGCGCCGGTCTCAACGTGCAATCCGGGCTGTGGACAGCCATTGCGAATGCCCATCGATGCCATGTCAACCTGGACTGACGATCCCTGAATCAGGATTGGCCCATCAACAGTGCTACTCAGCGGGCCGGCGCCGTTCAAGGTCAGGCTCCGGCTGATCTCTATCTGTTCAGGATAGGTTTGTGCGGCCAGCTCGATGATGGTGCAAGCCGGGTCATCGACAGCCTGCTGAAGTGTCGGGTGACTTGCTGACGGCGGCGAACACACGAGCGCCAGGGAGTGCTGCGGCACAAACAGGACGGCAACAGCACACGCAGCCGCCAATGCGCGCGATCGCCAGATTTTGCCTTTCGGAGACGTGGCGGCTGTCCAGGAATTATCAGTCCAGTCCGTGTCGCAAGACATCTGAATTACTCGCTTTGAGACAGAAATCGCATCGTTTCGGCTCAAACCCGCTTTGGACATGATTGTCGCTGAAACCCACCGGAGAATGCGCCGCTCATAAACGTCTGTCAAGTTGGTTGACGAATCTGGGACACCGTGTCCTGGTTTTCTTCCCACTGAAATACATGATCAGGTTGTATATACTGCCAGTAGCGCACTACTTTCACCGGCGGACTACGGGACACCCACGATCTGCAAGAATCTTCCTGCAGCATGAAACGGCAATCCAAGGATTGGTCGGAGCAGGATCTGGTGGCAGCTTCTTCCCGACCTAGCTCAGTTAAGGCCCACCGACGTGTCCGAAAGGCTCTCGAAGCCGTCTGAAAACAACATGTTGGTTCTGCAGGAGACACCGACATCGATCACATCGGCGCCGCTGAGCGTGCCGGTGCCATTGCTGACCGAACAGTACTGGGTCGGATCCTGCGGCTGGCTGGTAACCGCGACAGCATAGCCGGTTCCGTCGTCCTGGGCCGTGAACGTAAAGTTGCCATCATTGGTAAGCGCCTGATCGTCGCCGCCGTTGTTCTGCAGGGTGACGCTGTAGCCAGACGCCAGTCCGGACAGGCTGCCGCCGACGGTATAGGTGGGCAAGGTCGGCGTCGCGCTGTTCGATGGCAACGAGGCGCTGCTGGTGCCGGCCTCGTTGGTCGCCGTCACGGTGAACGTGTAGACGGTGCCGTTGGTCAGCCCGCTCACGGCGCAGGGCGAAGACGCACAGCTGCCGGCAAAGCCGCCCGGATCGCTGGCCTCGGTGTAACCGGTGATCGCGCTGCCGCCGTCGTTGGTCGGCGCGGTGAAGCTGACGCTGGCCGAGGCGTTGCCGCCGGTCGCGGCGCCAATCATCGGCGCAGCGGGGGTGGTGGCCGTCACCGTCAGGCCGCCTTCGACGTAGAACAGAGCGTAATCGACGCTGGACAACCCGGAGCAATCGGTCACGGTGTAGCCGTCGCCCACCGGGCTGGTGGCAGTGGCGTCGGTGGTGCACGACACCGTGCCCGTCACCTCCGTGGCGTCGTCGCCCTCGAGTAAGCCCTCGTAGATGACCGAGTACGTGGGCTCCCCACCGTAGATCTGGCTGCCGGTGACCGTGACGGCCAGGCCGGCGGCGTGCGTCGCCCGGAAGGTGAGCCGGCCGTAGCCGTTGAAGTCGCCCCAGACCGGGGGGTCACCGGCGGTCCCGGTGTCAAACACGGTGTCCGGAGGTCCGTAGCCCGAGCCGCCGCCGCCACCGCCGGAGGTGTAGTTCACCGGGGAATAGCCACCGCCACCGCCGCCGCCGTACCAACCGCCGCCACCGCCGCCACCTTGGACGCCGTCCCCGCCGTCGCCGGCGACACCCGGCTGGCCATCGAAATTCGACGTGCCCCCGGCGCCACCGGAGAGCTGCGTGCCGCCTCGCCCGTAGGACTCTGGAGACCACCAATCATATGCTAGCCCGTCCGTGCCTTCGAGCCCACCGCCGTGGCCGCCACCACGGCCGTATTGATTGTCCCCGGCGCCGGCGCCGCCGCCGGCCACCAGGCGACGCTCGGCGAGCGACGTGCCGCCGATGCGCAGGTCGGTGGCCCCGCCGCCGCCACCGCCGATGAACCCAATGGAGAGGTTCGAGTCACCGCCTCCGTTGAATCCGCCCGTGCCAACGCTGCCCTTGCCGCCGACGTTGATCTGCCAGGCGGTGCCGGGGCTCGCGGTGAGGGTTGCCCGGGCGCGGCCAGGGGACCCGGGGTCGTCTGGTCCGGAGTTTGACCAGCCACCCAAGGCGCCCCTCAGATCGACGGCCACGTCGACGGTGGCGGGTGGCACGATCCACGTCGCCGGAGCGCCGGTGTAGACGAACTCGACGATCCACTCAGGAAGCACACCGCTGGGCTCGCTCTCGACGGTGGCGGCCTGGGCCGGGGAGATGGCCGGAACGAGCAGCGCGCTGATGAGCCCCAAAGCCGGAGATGAAGCACGCAGTAAGCGAGAGCAAAAAGAGGTCATCGGTCGTTCCTGTTTTGTCCCGCAGGAGTTGGCTCACCTACGGGGGCCAAATGACCGTCGGCGCGTAACGATGCGCCTTAGTGTGATGAACGTCAATCTAAATGTTCAATTCTTTTCAAGAGAAACCGGGGACACCGTGACTTCACACAATAGCCGCGACACTCACGTTGTGGTGCACCTGGAATTGCACGTCAGTGTTGAAACGTGCCAGAATTCGGGGTGTTGGCAAGCAGGAAAAGGGGTCTAGCGTTCGGTGCAGCCAATTCCTCCGTGTGCGTCGCCAGTGTCCGACCCGATTCTGCTGTCATTCAGCAAACTTACAGGACAACACAGTTATGGCTTCAGAAGAAAGCACCGACATGCAATCATGCGCATTTCCCGCACGCTTCTCCGTTCTCATTCTCATGCTGATCGCTGCGTCGCTACTTGCGGGATGCCCAAGCTCCTTTATTCAGACTCGGCCTGATGACGTTGACAGCTTGCCTGATCAGTACGGCTTGGTCACCATTCAGGTCGTTTCCAATATTGACCGCATCTCGGACGCGCTTCACACCTGGACTTCCATTATGGCAGTCGATCTGGATGATCCGGAAAAAGAATACGAGTTGATGGGTAGCGAAAGCGGCCTGTTAGGGAGCCGTGTCTTCGTCGGCGCGTTGCCGCCAGGAAGATACGCTTTTTACAACCTTCATAGCTCTCGTACGACCAATGCCGGAAACTTCTGGACCAACGCGCGGGTATCGAGAGGACTTGGAGACTTCAAGGTTCAGGATGGGCGACTGACTAGCCTGGGTACCATTGTGTATCAGCCCCTTTCTACCACCGACTCGGACGACGAGCGGGGAGTTTACTTGGTCGCGCGCTATGATGAGACTGAGACTTTTCTCCGCTTCGCTCGAGAGGCCTATCCGGAAGCTTTCGATAAGCTTGACGACAGCGCCGTCCTTGGTTGGACCCACCCGCGATCGCTTGGAGAAGGCGATGAGATCAGGGAACGTCTACAGGAATTCTCGATTTCTCTAAACCACCAGATGCTGGAAGATGGAGAGATTATCACTTCGGGAACGCTCGGTCAGATTCTCTGGCGCAAGGGCGTACTCGACTGGCAGCGCGTGGACACGGGTTTCTCGCAGCAGATCGCCGTTGTTCGAAAAATGGGCGAGCACTACTACGCGGCGGGTGAGCGGGGATTGGTCTTAAGGAGTAGAGAGCTGTCCGGCCCGTGGGAACGCCAAACCGGTCCTGGCACAAAAGAAGCCATCTACTGGATGGACGCAGACACTGAGGGAAATGTATTTGCGCTTACCAAGAGTGGCGATCGAAAGAGATTCTACTCGGTGAGCGGAGATTTGAAGGAGTGGACGCAGGAGATCGAATTCTCCTGGAGCCCGGGTTGGGCCTTTACAGGTTCGGGCGGCGTGTTTGCTACCGTAACCGAAGATGATCGGGTTGCTTTGTTCGCGGAGAAGACCCGTCGAGTCTACGATCGACGATTCATCGACCATCTAGAGCAGGACGTTGGCAACCTGTACCGATTTGCCGAGCAGCCGGATGGGACACTGGTGACCATTCCTGGCCATGTGTGGACCGGAACAGGGAGAGCCAAATTCAGCGAGGATGCGGGGCGGAACTGGGAGGACTTTCCTTTCGTAAATGACGAGGAGGACCGAAAGGTTCGTCCTCCGAGCCTGCCGATAATACTGTCGAACGGTAGCAGGCTCAACGTCACTCACAAGACCATCGTCGAAGGGGAGCGCCAAAGAGTCGTGGCTGAACAAGAGCCCAGGGTGAGAGACTCGCGTCACGAGGAATCCATTCACGAGTGGGGCGAGATGATAGAACCCAACTGCACAACTCTGCTCCCTGAGATTTCTACTCAGGAACTGGTTTTTAGGTCGTGCTCGGATGGTCGAGTCTTTTCCAGCGACGATCAAGGTATGACCTGGACTTTAGACTTTGACGCAGGAATGAGCGCTGGCAAGGCCCCCGACGACCTTCGAGGTGAGGGGGTCGTCCATGCTTTCAGTCCGACTCGCGCGATCGCCGAGTCTTCTATCGGCGACTAGGTGACGATCATCGTATATCACAACGGAATCCGGGACACCCACGATCCGTAGGAATTTTCCTATAGCCGGTGGCAAAATCAAACCACGGCCTATCCACGCAGTCAATTTGGTCAGCGACGAGCAGCCCGGCTTCTTCCATTGTGTGAGTCGCTGCGTCCGCCGCGCCTTTCTGTGCGG
>CAZSGS010000165.1:0-6005 GCA_964606365.1 uncultured Wenzhouxiangella sp.
GGCCACCCAATAAACGAACCGTTCTCATTACTTTTTCTAGTCATCTTTAACAGACTTAAATCCCCTCGCAACCCAACGACCGATGACAATAGGCGTGGCCATGATGAATGCTCCTAGCGGTGCTATTACGTAGAGCCCCCCCAGAACACCCCAAACATCAAAATACTCATCGAAAAGTGGAATATAAACCGCCCCAGCTAGAGCACCTAACCCTCCTAATGTCAGAGCGAGACGCATCCAACCCAGATTCTCCTCAAGTAGAACGCGATAAAGAACAAACTGAAAAGCTTGCGCAAATAAGAATGAGCCAACAGCAACTGCCCAGAACACTGGATGCTTCATAATCTGCAAGACTGCGGCTGTCTCGTTAACCCTATAGGCTACACCATCGACATACATTCCGTTCAAATACGATTGGATTAAAATTAGGATAACACCGGCAAGTGTATAGAGAAAACCGGCGCCAACTCGGTTATCAAACTCCTCGAGAAACTTACGCATAGCTTCACCTTTATCCTACTATTAGAGAACTGCAGCGAATCAAAAAACTTATTCTGTTTGTTTGCTTTAATCACATTAGACCCAGCCCTCGAAGTATATTGCTCTGAATTGCGCTATTAAATTTGTCGAAGCTCAAGCCCTCAACAGTTATGCCAGAGATTACCCTTCTCCTTTTATACTCAACCATTCTTTTTGCGCAATTCGCGGGCCAACTATTAAGCAGGCTCGGATTCTGCTCAATCTTTGGCTTCGCTGTCGATTGATGTTCATCAAAGACCGTGAGATCAACCTCGCCTTTTTCATCAACTTCTGCGAATGAAAATGCAGCCAGAGTAAAAGCTGCTTTTGTGCCCATAAGACGAGCGGCAGACTCGTTCCCCTGCAGCATGTAATAGTTCGCAGCCACGGCGTATACTCCAAAACACTCTGCAATTTCAATTGAGTCGGCTGATAACACGCCGCTCTGGACCTGTGCAGAAGCAGGGTGAAGTATGTAGGGTAGAGATAAGAGATAAGGCTTAAGTTTCCACAGTAAACGACTTACGAACGGCATGGTGCTATCTCCTAAAACTCCATATCAACTTGTGTAGCTGCACACTCAATCTTTAAGCTGTTGATGGGTTGATCGCGAGTTGATATAGCGTAATGTTTTTCTGGCTCTGGTGAATATTCACTGTCATCGTAGTATGATGGATAAAGCCCACGATTTCCCAACACTGGGACACGGTTAGCTGTTGCTGTAGGGCGAATGAATTCGGCCCTGAAGTAAGCACTTCTCCCTGGGAGTAAATTGGTATTGAAACGCACCTGACCAAAATACAGTCGTACTGATCCGTTAGCATCAACTTTACAAGTAGCAGAGACTGATTTAATTTTGCGATTGGGGTGCGCATTAGCGATTCGCGCACTAAAATCGAGCACGGGAGATGAGCCGTGATAATCCGAAGCCGATGCTAGCGAGTAATCATAACTGACATAATAGTCATAAGCCTCAAAAATAGCGTATTTAATGCTATCTCTCCATTCTCGGTACTCAGATCTTATCTCGATCTCTTTTAGCTGCCTCCTATAGCCATCAGAACCATCTCTATACGATTTGAGATATTCGTTATCTGGCTCGCAGTCTGGCTTCAGTTTTGCTGGTAAAGTCTCTAAACATACCGGCTCATCCATGCGACCACCCCATTCTTTAATGCTTGATGCTAGCTGCGTAGGGCATCTATCTGGATGCTTGGCCCACGCCTTTCTCCACCTTTCATCACAAGAATCCCACGGGGCAGCGAGTAACATTCCTGTAGATAACAAAAAAATTACCAAAGACCATAATGTCTTGAAAAAAGTGTTCACGATGTGTTCTCCAATCTGTTATCACTCCTGGCTAACGCGTTTTCTAGTCAGTTGTATCCACCATTACCGAACCCAACCCGCCGACCAAACTTCAGCCTGCGCTAAAACCATTTGTACCGCTGAGGCCTGAAGATCCGGGGGATAGCCATACTTGCGCAGAATCCGCTTCACCAACACGCGCATCTTGGCGCGCGCATTCTCCCGATGTGCCCAGTCGACGGTGACGTTGCCTTGCAGCTGCACGAGCAGTTCGTGGGCGATCACCTTGAGTTCATCGCTGCCCATGACCTCGATCGCGCTTTCGTTCTCGGCGAGGGCGTCGTAGAAGGCGAGTTCGTCATCGCTTAGGCCTTCTTCTTCGCCGCGGGCTTGGGCCGCGCGTAGCTCCTTGGCGATCTCGATCAGTTCCTGCAGGACTTCGACCGTGCTGATGGCGTTGGTGTGATAGCGGGCGATGGCGTCTTCGAGCCGTTCGGAGAAGCGGCGGCTTTCGCTGACGTTGCTGCGGCTGCGACTGCGGACCTGGTCGTTGAGCAGCTTGCGTAGGGCCTCGAGCGCGAGGTTCTTCTGCTTGGTCTGGGCGATCTCGGCGAGGAACTCGTCGGAGAGGATGGAGATGTCTGGGGAGCTGATGCCGGCGGCGCCGAGGATGTCGACGATCTCGGTGGAGACCACCGAGCGGTCGATCAGCTGGGCGATGGCGGCGTCGCGCTCGGGGCTGCTGTGGCCGCCACCGGTGCTGGACTTGACCAAGGCGGCGCGGATGGCTTGGAAGAAACCGACCTCGTCGCGGATAGCTTTGGCTTCCTCGCTGGCGGATGCCAGGGCATAGGCTTTCGACAGTTGCAGCACGGCGTCTTGATAGCGGCGGTGGGCGCGCTTCTTGGCGGTCTCGTCGCGCTCGCGCGCGGCGGCGGCTTGTTGCTGGCTGAGAATCCACTCGATGGCTTGGCTCATCAGTGCCAGGCGCTCGCTGGGAGTGCCGGTCAGGGCAGCTTGATAGTCGAGGCCGTGGAACATGGCCTGGACGATCTCGACCTTCTCCAACATCACCGCCACGGCCTCGGCGGTGTCGATGCCGGTGCGCTCCTGGTCTGAGCGTGAGTATTGGCCGAGGGCTTCTTTGAGGCGCTGGGCGATGCCGATGTAATCCACCACCAGCCCGGCGGGTTTGTCGCGGAAGACGCGATTCACGCGGGCGATGGCCTGCATGAGCCCATGGCCGCGCATGGGCTTGTCGACATAGAGCGTGTGCAGCGAGGGGGCGTCGAACCCGGTCAGCCACATATCGCGCACGATCACCAGCTTGAGCGGGTCGTTGGGGTTCTTGGCGCGGGTGGCGAGGCGTTTGCGCTGGGCCTTGTTGCCGATGTAGCGCTGCCAGTGCTCGGGGTCGGAGGCCGAGCCGGTCATCACGATCTTAATCGCGCCCTGGTCCTCGGCGTCGCTGTGCCAGTCGGGGCGCAGGGCGACGATGGCCCGATACATCGCCACGCAGATGCGGCGGCTCATGCAGACGATCATGGCCTTGCCGTCGAGGGCTTCTAGGCGGCGCTCGAGGTGCTCGACGATGTCGGCGGCGATGCGGTTGACGCGATCCTCAGCGCCCACCAGCGCTTCGATGCGCGACCACTTGCGCTTGAGGCTGTCCTCGACCCGGTTGTCGTCGGCATCGTCGGTCAGCTCGTCGATCTCGGCGTCGAGTTCGGGCTTCTTGTCCTCGGGCAGTTCGATGCGCGCGAGGCGGCTTTCGTAGTAGATTGGCACCGTGGCACCGTCTTCGACCGCGCGGCTGATGTCGTAGATGTCGATGTAGCCGCCGAACAGGGCCGGAGTGTTGACGTCCTCGGCCTCGATGGGTGTGCCGGTGAAGCCGATGAAGGAGGCATTGGGCAGGGCATCGCGCAGGTGCTTGGCGAAACCGTAGCCGACCGCGCCGGTCTTGCTGTCGACCTTGGCGTTGAGTCCGTATTGGCTGCGGTGGGCCTCGTCGGCGATGACGACGATGTTGCGCCGGTCGCTGAGTGATTCGAGCTGACGCTGGCTCCCATCGGGGCCGCTCTCCGGGGCGAACTTCTGAATGGTGGTGAAGATCACGCCACCGGAAGCACGTTGCAGTGTGGCGCGCAGATCGGCACGGCTGTCGGCTTGCTGCGGGGTCTGGCGGATCAAGTCTTGGCACATGACGAAGGTGGCGAAGAGCTGATCGTCGAGATCGTTGCGGTCGGTGATGACGACGATGGTCGGGTTGGCCAGCGCCGGATGGCGCACCAGCTGGCCGACGTAGAACGCCATCAGCAGGCTCTTGCCGGAGCCCTGGGTGTGCCAGATGACGCCGATGCGCCGATCGCCGCGTTGGTAGTCCTTGACGCTCGGGAGACCATAGTCCTCAAAATCTTCCTTGAGCGTCGGTGGCAACTGGGGCCGAGGCTGGAATTGCGGCGGCTCGGGCAGCGCGTCTCGGGTCATGGCCAAGGCGCGCAGCGTGGAGGCGACGGCGCGACGCACCCCATGAAATTGATGGTAGCCGGCGAGGATCTTGACTGGCCCAGCATCGGTGCGCCCGAAGACGGTGAACCCCTGCAGCAGTGCGAGCAGGCGTTCGGGGGCGAGCGCGCCTTGCGCTAAGACGGGCTGTTCCGGGGTGCCGTCCGGAGCGATGGCCTCGCCGTCGATGGTGCGCCAACGCATGAAGCGCTCGGTATCAGCAGTGAGCGAGCCGATGCGGGCCATCTGGCCGTCGGAGATCACCAGCGCAGCGTTGGTGCGGAACAGGCTGGGGATCTCGGCCTTGTAGGTCTGCAGCTGGGTATAGGCGGTCTGGATGGTCGCTTGCTCGCTGCTCGGGCTTTTCAGCTCGATGACCACCAGCGGCAGGCCGTTGATGAACAGCACGACGTCGGCCCGGCGGTTGTGTCCGGCTTCGATGACGGTGAACTGGCCGATGGCGAGCCAGTCGTTGCGCGCGAGGTCGTCGAAGTCGACGAGCCAGGCGCGCGCGCCGCGCAGGCTGCCGTCCTGGGCGGTGTATTCGACCTTGACGCCTTCGGTGATGAGCGCATGCAGGCGGCGGTTCTCCTCGATCAGCGAGGGTGCGATCGTGGCGAGGACTTGGCGCAGGGCATCGGCGCGGGCCTCGGCGGGGAGGTCTGGGTTGAGCTGGTCGATGGCGGCTTGCAGACGCTTCAGCAGCAGCACATCGGAGTAGGCCTCGCGCTCCGGGGTGCTGCCGTCGGGGCCGGCCTCGGCCTCGGTGCTGGTCTGGTAGCCGAGCGCGCCGAGTTCGGCGAGCAGGGCTTGCTCGATGTCGGCTTCAGTGAGGAAGGTCATGGGTGCGCCTCCTCGTCGTCGTCTTCCTGTGACGCGTTCCAGTCGGACGCATCCAGCACCCGGATGCGCGGGCGAAACACGCGGTCAAACTGCTCCAAGGTCTCAGCCAGCCAGGCCTGTTGGTTGGGCCAGTCAGCCTCTTGAACGGGGTCGATGTCTTCGCGAAACCGTGCGATACGGGAGCCCTTGCGGTCTGGCAGTGCTTGCCAATCCAACGCATAGCCTAGTTCTGCTTCGATGGCGTCCTTGTCGTTGCGCAGCAGGAAAAAAAACGCCTTGGCGTCTGGCGGCATGAGGTAGACCTCAACGCCGATCTGGTTGTTTCTCGTGTTGACTGTCGGAACCAGCGTGAAACCACTCCGTCCGATGCTGCAGTTCATCCAATGCTGCGCCCGTGGTTTCGGGAAGCGCACAGGGCTTTTGCGTTCTTCTAGTCGGTCTCGGAACGTTTGCCAGTAGCGCAACTGCAGCGCCTTGGTGGCAGACAAGGTCTCTTCGCTGATGCGCCGGGTTGATTCAGCGACATAGCGCGTCCAGTCGTTGGGCTTGGAGACGACGTTGAACTTGGGCGCGGCCATGGAATCGCCGATGCGCCACAGTTCGACTTCCAGGCCGAAGAAATTAAAGGTGTCGTTGGTGATGTCGTTCAGCCAGTCGAGCGCGGCGCGGTGCTCTTCGGTGAACTTGGCCGAGATCCAGATGATGGTGACTGCGTTGAGCCCGGCAGCGTAGGTGAGCAACTGGCCGAGGTGGGTATGGTCGGTGCGCTCGAGCTGGTTCTCGATCAGCACCCAGTGCCCATCGGCAGTGTCTTTGCAGAGAATGTC
>CAZSGS010000166.1:0-5970 GCA_964606365.1 uncultured Wenzhouxiangella sp.
GCCACGGATGGATCGAGTCCGAAACCGGCGAGCGTTCGCGACTGATCGTCTTCGGACTGGGCAAGCTCGGCGGCGACGAGCTCAACTTCAACTCCGACATCGACCTGGTCTTCGCCCACGACGCGTCCGGGCGCAGCAGCGGCCCGCGACACATCGATGCCGCCGAGTGGATGAAACGCGTGGCGCGCCGGTTGATTCAGCTGCTCGACTCGGTCGACGCCCACGGCCGGGTGTGGATCGTCGATACCCGCCTGCGTCCCTTCGGCGAGGCCGGCGCACTGGTCTGGTCCGTACCGGCGATGGAGCAGTACTTTCTCGGCGAGGGGCGCACCTGGGAACGCTACGCCTGGCTCAAGGCCGCGCCCGTCGCGGGCGATCTCGCCGGCGGCGAAGCGCTCATCGAATCGCTCCGGCCGTTCATCTACCGACGTTACCTCGACTACGGCATTTTCGAGAGCCTGCGCGACCTGCACCGGCGCATCGACGCCAACGCCCGCGCCCGTCGCGACCGCGCCGACATCAAGCGCGGCCGCGGCGGGATCCGCGAGCTGGAGTTCCTGGTTCAGAGCCTGCAGATCCTGCGCGGTGGGCGCGAACGCCGCCTGCGCCAGAGCGGCTTTCTGCCGGCGCTCGAGGCCTGCACCGACCTGGGCCTGATACCGGCCGAGGAGGCAGGCGACCTGCGGGACGCCTACGCCTTTCTGCGCATTCTCGAGAATCGTCTGCAGGCCCTGTCCGCGCGCCAGGGCCACGAACTGCCGCGGGAGGCCGAGGATCGACAGCGCCTGGCCGAGCTGCTCGGTTGCGAGGACTGGCGCCGATTGAACGAATCGCTCGAGCAGCACCGCGCAACGGTCCACCGCCACTTCAGCCAGCGCTTCCGCGATCCCGAGACCGACACGCTCGAGGCGGATTCGCTCTGGCCGCCCGATGAACGTACCGAAGCGCGCCTGCAGGAAGCCGGCTTCCTGCAGCCCCGGGAAGCCGCCGACAGCCTGCGACGAAGCCACGCCAGCCTTCAGCGGCGGGCGCTCAGCGCCGAGGGCCGCCAGCGCCTCGAGCGACTGATGCCGGCCCTGATCGAGGCCGTGGGCCGCCAGCGCCCCCCCGACACCGGGCTGGCCGACCTGCTGCGCTTGATCGACCAGGTCTCGCGCCGATCGGCCTACCTGGCCCTGCTGCGCGAACGCCCGGAAACCCTGGAACGGCTGGTACGGGTGTTTCACCTCAGCCAGCGCGTGGCCGAGTGGATCATCGCCTCACCGCAGCTCATCGACGACCTTCTCGACCCGATCAACGGTTTCGAACTGCCCACCGCACCGTCGGTCGACCCGCACGACAAGGAAGCCAGCCTGTGGGCGCTGTCGCGCTGGCGCCAGGCCGGCTTCCTGCGTACCGCGCTGGCCGAACTCGACGAGCGCATCGACGCCGTCGATGCCGGCCGCCAGCTCAGCTTCATGGCCGCCACCATCGTCGATCGCGCGCTCACGCTTTCGGGCTCCGGGGATACGCAACCGGCGGTCATCGGCTACGGCAACCTCGGCGCCGGACAGCTGCACTTCGAATCGGACCTGGACCTGGTGTTTCTGCACCGCGCCGGCGAGGCGCCGCGGCGAACGGTGCAGCGCCTGGTCAGCGCCCTCGAGATGCCGCTGCCTGGCGGCAAGCTGTTCGAGATCGATACGCGCCTGCGACCCAACGGTCGCGCCGGCATGCTGGTGTCCACGCTCGAGAGCTTCCGGGACTACCAGCTCGACAAGGCCTGGACCTGGGAACACCAGGCCCTGATCCGCGCGCGCTGGATCGCCGGTGACCCGGGCATTGCGTCCGATTTCGAAGCCCTTCGACGAGACGTGCTGACCCAGGTCCGGGATGCCGAAGCGGTCGCCAGGGATCTCGACCGGATGCGGCGTCGACAGCTCGAGGACCGGCGGGAGTCGCCCACCAAGCGGGCCCTCACCGACCTGCAGTTCCTGGCCGAGCTGGGCATCCTGACCCAGGCTGCCGAGTATCCCGAACTGATCGAGTCGCGCGAAACCGGGGCCCAGCTCGAAGCACTGGCGCAGACCCGGTGGATCGATGCCCGGCAGGCCGTGGCGCTGGCGGAGTGCTGGGCCAGCCTGCTCGAGCGACGCCACCTCGACTGGTTGCGTCGGGAACCCTCGCCTTTCGACGAGCAGTCGGTTGGTGAACTGATCGGCGAGGCCTGGCGGGGGCTGTTCGGCCCGGGACCCGGGCAGGCGTGAAGTTGAGCGGGGCCGTCGACGTTCGCGCCCTCATGGCGCGCCAGCGGGCAATGGCGCAACGGGTGATCGAGCGCGACGACATCCGCCTGCCACCGAAGCGAGTCGCCGGCGTCGACGCCGCCTTTCCGGACGGGGGCCGGATCACGCGCGCGGCGGTTGTCGTGATGCGCTACCCGGAGCTCGAAGTCGTCGAAGCGGTCACCCACGAACTGCCCACGGTGCTGCCCTATATCCCCGGCCTGCTGTCTTTCCGCGAGCTTCCGGCCATTGCCGGCGCCCTCGAGCGACTGTCGAATTCGCCGGACCTGGTGCTGTGCGACGGCCAGGGTCGCGCCCATCCACGCCGCCTGGGCATTGCCTGCCACCTGGGCGTGACGACGGGACTGGCCACCGTCGGTGTGGGCAAAAGCCGCCTGTGCGGCCGTCACGAAGCGCCCGGCTCGGAAAAGGGGGATAGCGCCGACCTGTACGATGGCGAAGAAATCATCGGCCGCGTACTGCGCTCACGCAGCCGGGTCAAGCCGATCTACGTGTCGGTCGGCCACCGCGTGGCGCTCGCTACCGCCGTCGAACTGGTGCTCGCGTGCACGCGGCGGTTTCGCCTGCCCGAACCCGTCAGGGAAGCCGACCGCCTGGCCGGTCAGCTTTCGTCGAGGTGTTCGCGGTAAGCGTCGGCGTCCATGAGGTCGTCGAGCTCGCCGGGGTCGTCCAGCCTGACCGAGAACAACCAGCCGTCGCCGTAGCAGTCGTTGTTGACGATCTCGGGCGTATCCGCCAGGGCCTCATTGACGACGGTAACCTCGCCGGAGACCGGGCAATAGATGTCGGAGGCCGCCTTGACGGACTCGACCACGGCGCAGGCATCGCCCCGACTGAAGGACGCGCCTTCCTCGGGCAGTTCGACGAACACGAGGTCACCCAGCTGCTCCTGGGCATGGTCGCTGATTCCGACCTTGACCACGCCTTCTTCTTCCTGGCTGACCCACTCGTGGCTTTCCGCGTAACGCAGATCGGAAGGAATGTCGCTCATGAAGCCGTCCCTTGAAAGTTCGCGCAAATTCTAGCAGCAATCGCGTGATCTGCCGAGACCGCAAGACGTCTCAGCGCGAGGGACGCAGGCACATCGCGCGGCGACGCCGCAGGTTGAGCCAGTGGCCGGCGATCAGCGTCAGCCCGCCGGCCGACGTCAGCGCCGAGGCGGCCAGGGGCGAGAGCACGCTCGCCTCGAGCACGGCGGCGGCGAGTACCAGACCGAGCCCGACGATACCCGTCAGCAGCAGGCCCCGACTGCGGTGCACCCGGTAGCCGAGCCAGAACGCGCCCAGGCTCAGCGGCACGATCAGCAGCAGCAGAACACGATGAAACAGGTCGCTGCCGAAGATGCCCAGCGAGGCCACGGGCGCCAGCACCAGCGCCAGGCTGAGCGCCAGGCACTGCACCAGGCAGACCGCGGACACGCAAATGCCCGCGCGATCCAGGATCGTGCCGTTCGCGACTTGCTCGGGTGACTTGAAGACAACGGCCATGCTGACTGCGTGCTGCTGCATTGGAAGCGTATGATATAACATTTGCAGCCGGACTGCCACGCAAGGCGGGTCGCCCCCCTTAGAATGGCGGCTTTGCCGCGGGCGTCGTCATGCGCGATTTCACCCTTCCCCCACTGCGCGAGGCCAGGATCGACTGGCAAGGCGATACCCCCTTCGCCGAGGATTTCGGCGACAGCTATTTCATGCCCGGTCACGGTGCGGCCGAGAGCCGCGCAGTGTTCGTCGACGCCAGCATGCTGCCGCAGCGGTTCGCCGAGCTGCCCGACGACGGCCTGTTCGTAGTCGGCGAGACCGGTTTCGGCACCGGGCTCAACGCCCTGCTGGCAGCCGATTGTTTCACGCGGTTCGCCCCGCCCTCGGCGCGCATGCACTTCGTCTCGGCCGAGCTTCATCCACTCTCGCGCGGGGACCTGGCCTTCGCGCATTCGCAATGGCCCGAACTGGCCGGTCCGGCGAGCGCGCTTCGGGCGGCTTGGCCGCCGCCGGCACCCGGATGCCATCGAGTCCACCTGTCCGAGCGCGTGGAACTGACCCTGATGCTCGGCGATGCCGAGACGATGTGGTCGCACGGCCCGAAGCATGTCGACGCGTGGTTCCTCGACGGTTTCGCGCCGGCGCGCAACCCGGGCCTGTGGTCCGAACGACTCTTCCTGGCCCTGGCCATGCGCGCTCGCCCCGGCGCAACGGTCGCGACGTTCACCGCTGCCGGGGTGGTGCGGCGCGGTCTTGAATCGGCTGGATTCAGGGTCGAGCGGCACGCCGGGTTCGGACACAAGCGTCACCGGCTGACGGCTCGTGCACCGGGCGAGTGGATGGCGCAGAAAGCCCGGCGCGGCGAGGCGGTCGTCGTCGGCGCTGGTCTGGCCGGCAGCACCACCGCCCGGGCGTTGGCCGAGCGCGGCTGGCGCGTGCGCGTACTCGACCCGGCAGTGGCCGCTCCGCTGCCTTCGGCCCTGGCCGCCGTGCTCTACGCCACCGCCAGCCATCACCTCAATGCCCAGAACCGCTTCTATCTCGCCGCGCTGCTGCACGCACTGCGCTGGCTCCGCCGCCTGGAGTTCCCGCGCGATGCACGCGACGGCCGGCTCGAGGATGTCGTCCAGCACCTGGTCGATCCGCGGGTGGCCGAAAAGACCCTTCGGGCCGTGGACAGCGGGGCATGGCCGCGGCAAATACTCTCGCCGGAAGGCGCAGGCAGCGTGCGCATCCATGGGGCCGGATGCCTGCGGCCGGCCGCGTGGTGTCGCTTCCTGCTGGATCATCCTGACATTTCGACCCGCGCCGACAGCGTCGAGTCGCTGGCCAGCGGGAATTCGGTCAGCCTGCGCCTGAAATCAGGCGATTGGCTCGAGGCGGACACCGCCGTGCTGTGCACCGCCGGCACAAGCGGCCGACTCGCGGGGCTGGGCTGGCTGCCCCTGCGGATCGTTCGCGGCCAGGTCACTTTCTGCCGCGCCACGGCGGCCAGCCTTCGCTGGGGCGAAGTGCACTGCCATACCGGCTATGTCACGCCGGCCTTCGAGGGCTTGCACAGCGTGGGCGCCACCTTTGATCGCCAGCGCCAGGTTCCCGTGATCGATCCCGTCGATAACCAGCACAACCTGGCCGAACTGGAGCGCAACGTCCCGGCGCTCTGGCACGCCCTGGGCGGTCGCGATATCGAGGTCGTCGGTCAACATGCCGGACTGCGCTGCCAATCGGGCGACTGGCTGCCCCTGGTCGGACCCTGCCCCGACGCCGCCTCGAATCCGCACACGCTCGACGAACGCATCTGGCTGAACATCGCCCACGGATCCAAGGGGCTGAGCCACACGCCGCTTTGCGCCGATCTCATTGCCGATCGACTTTCCGGCCTGCCAGTGGCCGCTGATGATGGAATCATCTCGTCACTCGCGCCCGAACGTTTCATCGAGCGCCGACGCCGGCGCGATCCCGACTGGCGACCCGACCATCACTGAAACCCCGGCTGGCCGAGCTGCTCCGGCCTTTGCGGCACCTTCTCGAGCCGGGAAGAATCGAAGCCCCTTGCATCGAGCACATCGAGCAGGGCCTGGTAGCGTTCTGCCGGAAGCTCGGGCTCGCGCGCCATGATCCAGGCGTACTCGCGCGAGGGATGACCCACCACCACCCACCGGTAGTCGTCGTCGAGACCGACGATGTAGTAGCCGAACCGGATC
>CAZSGS010000167.1:0-1026 GCA_964606365.1 uncultured Wenzhouxiangella sp.
CCTGATCCTGGCGGTCATCGCCGTGCAGTTCGTTCTCAACGGAGCGGGTGAGGCGGTCACCAACTTCCTCGCCGGACTCGAGGGCGCTCCAGCGCCGGTTGACTGAAGCTGCGTCAGGAGTTGTCGCAGTCGGCCAGGCGCATGCGCGAAAGGCGCCGGATTGGGTGGTCTCCGCTGCCGTAGGCCGGATCGACGCTGTCCCAGTAGGCGTGGCCGGATTCGTCATCGCTGAAATCGAGTGTCAGGCTGCCCCAGGGTTTCTCAACGATCGCGCTGGAGTCGAAACTCGTACCCCAGGCGCCACCGATGGGCTGGACCATTTCGTCGATGTACAGCGTCTGGCCCTCGAACTGACCGGTTCCGACCATCCAGGCCTGCTGCAATGAGTCGTCGGGTTGGTAGGTAAACCAGTAAACCAGGCCGCTGCCGTCTTCCAGGACTTCCACCAGGAAGCCCTCGCCGCTGCGTTTGGGGTCGTACCAGGCGCCTGACAAGTTCTGCAAGGGATGCTGGTTGTCGCAGGTACTGCCAGCCAGGCGGGTCAGGCGATCGTAATCGAAGCGGTCCGAACGTGGTCGTGCGGCGCAGGGCATGGGGGTGGGCGGCCGATCCTGACAGTGGGTGAAATCGGAGTAGTTGCGTTCCAGGTGGAAGCTGTCGGAGCCCAAACGGTCCATGCGCCAGTCGTTGACCCGTCCCATGCCGAGTGGCGCGTTGTCCGTGACGCCTTCACCGAATCGGCCGCGGGTGCCTTCGATCCGGTTGGGCCAGTGCAGGCTCGTTTCCGACTCACGCCCGAGCCCGACCAGCCAGTGCTGGCGGCCGACGCTGTCGAATCCGAAGTGATATAGCGAGACCCCGCCGCCCTCAAGCAGATGGACGGTCACACCTTCGCCGGAGCGGTTGGGATAGAACCAGCTCCCGCTGATGCTGCGATCGATGGGCCGCCGCTGCCGGGCGAGACAGTTCTGGAAATCGTCTCCGCCGACGTGCCGCTGGCCGATCTGCTCGACTTTTTCATTCGAG
>CAZSGS010000167.1:1036-5966 GCA_964606365.1 uncultured Wenzhouxiangella sp.
AGTCGTTCCAGCACAGGTTGACGCCGCCGGCGGTGGCGCTTTCGTTGTGGTCAAGCAGGTGGGAGACGATGACGTCGTCGAGTGTGCCGGAAAACTCGTTATCGGCCAGGTTGGCATAATTGTCCGCGGCTCTCAGCCCGATGTCGTATCCGTCAGTGAGGCGATTGCCGGACAGATCTAGGTAGGCGATGCCGAGTGCCCCCCAGCTTTCGGGGACGGTGCCACCGATGTCGTTGCGCGCCAGTTCCAGATGAAGAATCGTGTCGCCGTAGTCCTGGGGGGCTTCGGGCAAGGGCCCGGTGAGCCGGTTATCGGATAAGTCGATGATTTCCAGCCAGTGCGGAAAGACCGGCAACGTACCCGTGATGGCGTTGCCCTGGAGCCAGACGTCGCCGCTGATGTACTCGAAGATGTCGCTGCCGGACAAGTCTCCCTGCAGGTTGTTGTTGGGCAAGTTCAGCTCGCGGATCACGACGCTACCAGCCCGGGTGCCGCAGCGAACTCCGTACCAGTCGCAGGGATTGACTTGCGGATCCTGCCAGCCGTCATTGTGGTGCCACTGCTCACCGTCGAACCGCTGGTAGAAACGCTGCAGAGCGTCCAGGGATTCAGCATCGAGGTCTTGTGCATGGACCGGCGCGGTTGTCGCGACCAGGAACAGCACCAGGATATTTCGGATCATGGGATAGGTCATAACTGCTTGCCACCACGATAGCCATTTGCCCATTTCACCTTATACGAAAGTACTCGTGGTTTGCAACCGGGGCGTCCTCAGGCGGCTGCGCGCTCGTCCGGCGCCAGGCGATCGAGCAGTTCCTCCGCCATGTGGAAGCGGTCCTCGACTTCCTCGAATTCACCCTTGATGCGCAGCTTGTCGTTGTCGGGCAGCTCGAAGGTGTGGGATTCCTTCTGGATCATCTTGAGCAGCTCGCCCATGTCGATGTCCGGCTTGGCCTTGAACTCGACCCGGCCGCCGGCGGGACCGACTTCCAGGCGTTTGATGCCCAGCTTCTTCGCGCGCAGTCGCAGCTCGGCGGTGGCGAACAGGTTCTTGACCTCGATCGGCAAGAGGCCAAAGCGGTCGATCATTTCGACCTGCAGGTCATGGAGCTTCTTGTCGGTATCGGCCTGGCTGATGCGCTTGTAGAGCACCAGGCGCTGGTGCACGTCCGGCAGGTAGCTGTCCGGGATCATGGCCGTGATGTGCAGGTCGACTTCGCTGGTGATCGACATCGGTTCGTCCAGGTCCGGCTCTTCGCCGTTCTTCAGCGCCTCGACGGCCCGGTTGAGCAGGTCGGAATACAGCGCGAAGCCGATCGCCTCGATCTGGCCGGACTGATCTTCGCCGAGCAGCTCGCCGGCGCCGCGGATTTCCAGGTCGTGGCTGGCCAGGGTGAAGCCCGCGCCCAGGTCCTCGAGCGACTGGATGGCTTCCAGGCGTTTCTTCGCGTCCCGGGTGAGCGTCTTCCACGGCGGCGTGACCAGGTAGGCGTAGGCAAGATGGTGCGAGCGGCCGACGCGACCGCGGAGCTGGTGGAGCTGGGCCAGGCCGAACTTGTCGGCGCGATTGATGATGATGGTGTTGGCCGTGGGCACGTCGATGCCGTTTTCGATGATGGTCGAGCACACAAGCAGGTTGATGCGGCGCGAGTAGAAGTCGCGCATGGTCTTCTCCATCTCGCCCGGCGGCATCTGGCCATGCGCCATGCCGATGCGCGCATTCGGGAACATTTCTTCGAGCTCGGCCATCTGTCGCGGCATGGTGCGCACTTCGTTGTGCAGATAGTAGACCTGCCCGCCGCGCTGGAACTCGCGCGAGACGGCGTCGCGGATGGTCGGGGTGTCCCACTCGGAAACGAATGTGCGAACTGCCAGGCGTTTGGCCGGCGGCGTGGCGATGATGGACAGCTCGCGCAGGCCGGCCATCGACATATTGAGCGTGCGCGGGATCGGCGTAGCGGTAAGCGTCAGCAGATCGACCTCCGCACGCAAGGCCTTGAGTCGCTCCTTCTGGCGCACGCCGAAGCGCTGTTCTTCGTCGATGACCACCAGTCCGAGATCCCTGAAGCGAACATCCCTTTGCAGCAGGCGGTGGGTGCCGATGGCGATATCCAGCGTGCCGTCTTCCAGGCCCTTGACCGTCTTGCCGGCAGAGCCGCCCGAGCGCGAAAGCAGGCGCACGTTGACCGGCCAGTCGGCAAAGCGGTCGGCGAACAGCCGGTAGTGCTGCTCGGCCAGCAGGGTGGTCGGGGCCAGCAGTGCCACTTGCCGACCGGAGCTGGCGACCACGAAAGCGGCTCGCAGGGCCACCTCGGTCTTGCCGAAGCCGACGTCGCCGCAGACGACGCGATCCATCGGCTCGCTCGAGGCCAGGTCGGCCAGGACGCTGTCGATGGCCGTCTGCTGGTCCTCGGTTTCCTCGTACTCGAAGCCGGCGCAAAAGCGGGCGTAGAGGCCGCGGTCGATCTCGAAGCTCTGGCCCTGCCGGGCCGCCCGCCGCGCCTGCAGGTTGAGCAGTTCGGCGGCCGCGTCCCGCACCTTCTCGGCCGCCTTGCGCCGGGTGCGCGCCCATCGGTCGGAGCCGAGCTTGTGGAGGTCGACCATCTCAGGGTCGGTCCCGGTGTAGCGGCTGACCAGGTGGAGGTCGGTGACCGGGACGTAGAGCTTGTCGCCGCCGGCGTACTCCAGGCAGAGGTATTCGGCCGTGGTGTCGCCGGCGTCGAGAACCTCCAGGCCCAGGTAGCGGCCGATACCGTGCTCGAGATGCACGACCAGCGCGCCCGGCTGGAGGTCGGCCAGGCTCTTGATCATGGTTTCCGGATCCTGGCCGCTTCGACGTTCGCGCCGGATGGTGCGTGTATGGCCCGGGAAAAGCTCGCTTTCGGTCAGGACCGTGATGGCGCGATCGCCCAGCCGGCAGCCGCCCGAGACCGGCATCTCCACGACTGCCAGCGGATCGTCGCCGCTGATGAAGGCCGACCAGGAGTCGAGCAGTTTCGGTCGAAGCCCGCCGGCGCGCAGCGCATCGCGGATCAACTCGCGTCGGCCGGCGGTATCGGCGGCGATCAGCACGCGGTCTGGCATCTCGCGCAGCTTGTGGGCGGTTTCCTCGGCCTTGTCGTCGAGATCGAGCGCGGGCGCGGGGCCGACCACGTCGGCGGCCGGTGGGCGCCGAGTGACCCGGACGGCGGCATCGTCTTCCATCGTGACGATCATGTCCTGAGCCGGAATGAACAGCTCGGCGGGTTGCAGTACCGGGCGCTCGATGTCGCCATCGCGCTGTTCGAAGCGGTGCTCGACTTCGCGCCAATAGTCCTTCGCCGCCTCATCGACCCCCGGAAGCAGGACCAGTCGATGCGGACTGGGCAGGTAGTCGGTCAGGCTGGCCGTGTGGTCGAAGAACAGCGGCAGGTACTGCTCGAGACCCTGGCTGTGATGACCTTCACCGACTTCCTGGTAGGGCAGGGCGCGCCTGAGATCGACGTCGAAGCGGTTGCGGAAGGCGCGCCGGAAGGCCTGCCGGCTGTCCTCGTCGAACGGGTACTCGCGCGCGGGGAGCATCTCGATACGCTCGAGCTTGCCGGTGGAGCGCTGGCTTTCGGCGTCGAAGGTGCGGATCGACTCGATCTCGTCGTCGAACAGTTCCAGCCGGTAGGGCTCGGGTCGCCCCATCGGCCAAAGGTCCATGACTGCGCCGCGTACGGCGAACTGCCCGGGCTGCCAGACCTGCTCGGCCGACTGATAGCCGGCCGCGTGAAGGCGGCCCCGGAAAAGCTCGGTGTCGAGACGCTCGCCCAGGCTGAGGTCGAGGCTCTGGCCCTGTACCCAGGCCACGGGCGGGAGGCGTTGCATCAGCGCGGTGATCGGCGCGATGACCACACCCGAATCCATGCCCGGCAGCCGTGCGAGTAGATCCAGCCGCCGGGAGATCAGGTCGGGGTGGGGCGAATACAGGTCGTAAGGCAGGATTTCCCAGTCGGGAAATAGTTCGGCCTTGGCAGCGCCGACCTGGTTGATATCGTCTCGCAGGGTGCGTGCCGAGTACCCGTCGGGTGCGGCCACCAGAACAGGCCCACCCTTGCGGCCAGCGTAGGTCGACACGGCGAGCGCCAGCGGCAAACCGCCGAGCAGCGGCCACGCCGCCCGGCCCTCGCCGTCGCGGGGCGGATCGAATACGGAAAAGCGCTCGGACATGTCGTGGAGGGGTCGCTGAAAGCCGGCATTTTACCAAGCGCGGGCGGGGTGGCCGGGTGAAATGGTGCCGGTCGCGCAACGCCCGCGGAAATTTTCGCCGTTGGCGCTTGTCGGGCTTGTGAAGTTGGGGTAGACTTTCCGGCTTAGTTCGAAAGGGCGATTAGCTCAGTTGGTTAGAGCGCTGTCTTGACATGGCAGAGGTCGCTGGTTCAAATCCAGCATCGCCCACCATCGAATGCTTCCCAGCCCTCCTCGAGCACGCCGCTTTCAGTGCCGCGCGTTGCTCGGAATCCTCATGTACATTTGAGTACACTGCGGTTCCTGCGCTACGTGCGTCACTGAAATCGACGCACTCGAGAAGCGCTGGAAAGCATTCGATTCTGTAGCAGGATTGATGGGCTCTCCGGGGGTGCCGAAGCAATCTCTTCCAGTGCCTTTAATCTTCTCGTTTGGCCGGTGGAGGGGACTCGATCCTACTCTGGACCATGGCGTTCAACGGTTGAAGCTGGCTGTTCATGCAGGCCCGATGCGGGATGGCCTGCTGAGGGCCTCGCCACCGCGTCGAACTGAAGCAGGCCATCCCGTATCGGGCCGGGATCGAAGCCCCCACGGAGCGGGCCGGGAAGGCTTCACTTTTTTGGAATTTGCCCCAATCTTTGGGGCTGACAGGCGGTAGAATTCGCAACCATGGTTCAGATTACGCTTCCAGACGGTAGCCGGAAGGATTTCGAGCGTC
>CAZSGS010000168.1:0-2751 GCA_964606365.1 uncultured Wenzhouxiangella sp.
GGCTTTTTCGGGTAGCGCGCCACCGCCTGGCAGCGGCAGGATCGCGGGCGGCCACGACCTTGCTCAGTTCGCGCGCCTTGTCGGCGTCGTCGAGATGATCGGCCAGGATGCGGGCCGCTTCCAGCCAGGCATCGCCGGCCTTGTCGAAGCGCGGCATCTTCGGTGACAGGCCGATGAGCGCGCGGAACGCGGTGTCGTGCTCGCCGCGCTGGTCGAGTTCGAGGGCGAGCTGGTAGCGCGTGTGGGCGTCGCGCGGCATCCAGTCGCCCAGTTCCGGGCTGTAGCGTTGCCACAGGTCGGCGGCCGGCGCGAACTGGCCATTGGCCACCAGGCGTTTGAGGCGACGCGCGAGATGATTGCGAAACTCCCCCTGCCGGGCGCAGTCGTGCACCAGATCGTCGAAGCGCCGGTTGAGTTTCGGGTCGTCGGGGTAGCGACTGAGCGCTTCGCCGAGGTGCAGGCGGGCGGCCCGGGCCTTGCCGTGTGCGCGCAGGGTGTCGGCGTCGGCCGCCAGCAGGGCCGGCTCGTAGACCGCTGGCGGTATCGGCTTCGGTCGATCGATGGCGGGCACACCACCGTGGTAGTCGAGCCGGCGACGGTGGCGGCGCAGCATTCCGGCTGCGAGCACGGCGGCGGCGAGCGCCAGCCAGCCGCCGACAAACGCACTCGCCGCCGCGACCGGCGAGCCGGCGGGCAGGGCCGTGGCAGGCAGCGCGAAAGCGGCGGCCAGGGCGGTCGCGAGCGCGGCCGGCAGGTAGTCGCCGGCCGTCACGGCGGCCACGCCGCGAATCGAGTCGGGGTGCATGGCCGCCGCAATGCGGTCTTTGAGAAGGAACGCCGCCAGGCTGCCGGGGGCGACGGCGGCGAGCGCCGCGGCCGCCAGCGCCGGCCAGCCGAGCCCGCCGGCGGCGAGCGCGGCGCCCAGCAGAATGGCGAAGGGCAGGAGCAGGCCGAGCGTGCGCAGGCCGTGTTCGAGTTCGTCGGGGTCGAGCAGGGCGCGCCGGCCGGCCGGCAATGCACGGCCCTCGGCGGCCGCGCGCGCGACGATGCCGAGCCAGGTCAGCAGTACCGCCAGCAGCGGCAGCGTCACCGCGACCCGCGGCAGGCCCGGTGCCAGCATCCAGGTGACGAGCGCGAGTAGCGCCGTGACGGTCAGCGATGTCCACACTGCCGGCGACGAGAACAGCCGCCCAATCGACGGCCAGGGGCGGTAGGGCGGGCGATGCTCGTGCATCGAGCCCGCGCACAGCGGGCAATCGACTGCGATGGGCAGGCGCTCAGCGTAGGGCTTGCATTCGGTGCACAGGTCGAGCTTGCAGCCGGGGCAGTGCCAGGCGGCGTGCTGCCGCGGGTGCTGGTGGCAGGTGCGATCGGTCGTACGTGTCATTGTTTCGCTTCCTCATCACCCCCTTTGGTTAAAAGGCAAATCAAAAGCGCGAGTTGCGAAGACTAGCATTGATTTACCGCGATGACATCCTTTCGCCTACCGACGGGCTAGCATTGTTTCATGGCTCATGGGCACCGATACTTGATCGCGCTGCTGTTGTCGGCCACGATGGCCGCCATGGCGAATGCGCGCGAACCGCTGGAACTGGTCGATTCGATCGACCTGCAGCGCTACCAGGGGCGGTGGTACGAGATTGCCCGCCTGCCCAACCGCTTCCAGAGGCAGTGCGACGGCGAGGTCAGCGCCGACTACGAACTGCTGGAGGACGGCCGCGTGCGGGTCACCAACCGCTGTCGGCGACCCGACGGCGGCTGGTCCGAGGCGCAGGGTATCGCGCGGCGCGACGCATCCGACCCCCGCCCGGCCGCGCTGGAGGTGCGCTTCGCGCCGCGCTGGCTTTCCTTCCTGCCCTTCGTCTGGGGTGACTACCGGGTCATTGCGCTCGACGACGACTATCGGCACGCGCTGGTCGGCAGCCGCGACCGCGACTACCTCTGGGTCCTGGCACGCGAGACCGAGCTGGCCGATTCGGTCTTCGACGACCTGGTCGAGCGCGCGCGGCGCCAGGGCTTCGACGTGGACGCCCTGCAGGCCACGGAGCACTCGCCATGAACGACGTGCTGGTTGTCGGCGCCGGCTGGAGCGGCCTGACCGCGGCGACCCGGCTGGCCGCGAAGGGCTACTCGGTCGAGGTGGTCGAGAAATCGCGCGGGCCCGGCGGGCGCAGCGCCACCCGGCGACAGGACGGCTTTTCCTTCGATCACGGCGCCCAGTACCTGACCGCTCGCAGCGATGCGTTTGCCCGCCAGGTCGAGGTGTGGGCCCGGGCGGGATTGCTGGCATCCTGGCGTCCCCGCCTGGAGGTGATCGGACGCCGGCCAGGCGATGCCGGCGAAGCGCCTTCGCAGCGATGGGTCGGCGTGCCCGGCATGAACGCGGTTCTGCATCGCCTGGCCGAGGGGCTGAACTGCCGCTGGCGCTGGCGGGCCGAGCGCATCGAATTCGACGGGCGTGTATGGCAGGCTGTCTCGAGCGATGGTGAACGCCTGCGGGCGAAATCGCTGCTGCTCACCGCGCCGCCGGCCCAGTCGGCCGCGCTGCTGGGTGAAGACCATCCGTTGTTCGCGACCGTTGCCGCGGTGCGCATGCAGCCATGCTGGGCGGTCATGCTGGGCTTCGAGCGCGCGCCTTCGCCGTCATGGGACGCGGCCTTCGTCAATCGCGGTCCGCTGGCCTGGGTTGCGCGCAACGACACCAGGCCCGGTGACCGGGGTGCGCCGGCCTGGGTCGGCCATGCCACGTCG
>CAZSGS010000168.1:2761-5944 GCA_964606365.1 uncultured Wenzhouxiangella sp.
GGGCTCGCCGGCCTGGATCCCTGGGGCGCGGAACGGGCGCATCTCGAAAGCGAGCCGGAAGCCGTGGCCGGGGCGTTGCACGCGGCGATGATCGAACTGGATACGGCCTTCGATACAGCCGCGGCGCTCAGGATCGCCCACCGCTGGCGCCATGCACGGGCGGATTCACCCCTGTCGGCGCCGGTACTGGCCGACGACGCGCGCCGGCTGGTGCTGGCCGGGGACTGGTGCGCGGGCGACCGGATCGAAGGCGCCTGGATCAGCGGCGTGGCGGCGGCAAGGCGCCTGGCGGCATTGCTTTAGAGGTTTCCTAGGATTCGCCGGCCAGGGGCGCGGCGGTTTCACGCAGCAGCAGCTCCACCTGCCCGGCCTCGTCGCGAGTGACGCACATCATCGCCAGCTCCTCGCCCTGCATGCGCAGGACGCTGCCCGTTTCGTCCCAGTCACCCAGCACGATTCTCTGACGATGCAGATGATCGATTCTCAGGTCGTGGAATGCCTCGCGGTGGGTATGGCCGTGGATCATCCGGCGCACGCCGTGGTCGCGAAACGCGGCTGCGACGGCGCCGGTGTTGACGTCCATGATGCTCACTTCCGTGCTGCCGGTGTGCCGGCGGCTCATCCAGCGCGCCAGGCGAGCCAGCAGGCGGCGCAGCCAGGCGGGCTTGGCCAGCATGCGCCGCTGCCAGGCCGGATTGCGGACCTTGCGGCGGAAGCGCTGGTACGACTCGTCGTCGGTGCACAGCGTATCGCCGTGCAGCAGCAGCACCGGCTCGCCCGACTGGTCCAGGAACTGGGGTTCTTCCAGTCGATCCATGCCCGCTGCCGCGCAGAATCGGTCGCCGACCAGGAAGTCGCGATTGCCGCAGAGAAAGTGGATGGACGTTCCGCTCGCCGAAAGATCGGCCAGATGGCGGGCGACCCGGCGGCCGAGCTCGCCGGGCGCGTCGTCGCCGATCCAGGCCTCGAACAGGTCGCCCATGATGTAGAGGGCGTCGGCGTCCCGCGCCGGTCCGTCGACGAAATCGATGAACAGGCGCGTGGTCTCGGGCCGGTCGTCCTGAAGGTGCAGGTCTGCGATCAGGTAGTTTGTCGGCGCCGCCTTAGTCAGAGAGCTCGACCCGCTCGATGATCACCGGTTCGGCCGGCACGTCGCGATGCATGCCCTGGCTGGTGGTTTCGACGGCGCGAATCTCGTCGACCACGTCCATTCCGTCGACCACCCGCCCGAACACGGCATAGCCCCAGGTCTGGCCGGAAGCCTTGTTGCGGTGGTTGAGGAAGTCATTGTCCGACACGTTGATGAAGAACTGGCTCGAGGCCGAGTGCGGGTCGTTGGTGCGCGCCATCGCCAGCGTACCGCGCTTGTTCTCCAGGCCGTTGTCGGCTTCGTTCTCGATCGGCTCGCGGGTTTCCTTCTGGTTGAAGTCCTTGTCGAAGCCGCCGCCCTGGATCATGAAGTTGTCGATCACGCGGTGAAAGATGGTGCCGTCGTAGTGGCCGTCGCGGGCATACTGGAGGACATTGGCCGTCGACTCCGGCGCTTCGTCTTCGAACAGTTCGACGGTGATGGCGCCGTAATTGGTATGCAGGATCAAGGTGGGGTTCTCCCGGGTTTCGGAATCGTTCGTGGTTTCACTGGCCGGTTCGCCTTCCTGCGCGGACAGGGGCAGGGCGGCGAACAGCAACAGGGCGAGGAGGGTTCTCATTGGCAGTCGGTCTTCCATGGCTTGTGCAATCGCTCATAATACGGTTTTGGACAACGAATGTCAGCGAAGGACGTCATGCAGTCAGGCGAGGAAGCGACCGGGTTTCAGGCGATCGAGTTCGTGGACGGCAGGTTGCGCCTGCTCGACCAGCGCCAGTTGCCGGAACGGGAAGCCTGGCTGGTCATCGAGACCGTCGAGGAGGCGGCCGACGCCATTCGGGACCTGGTCGTGCGCGGGGCGCCGGCAATCGGCATCACGGCTGCCTACGCCTCGGTCCTGGCGGCCCGGCAGCGGGCCGGCGAGCCGGCGGCCTGGCGCGCGGATCTCGATCGTCTCGAACGGGCTCGGCCCACGGCGGTCAACCTGGCCTGGGCGCTGCGCTTGATGCGCCGTTGTGCCGAGCGTGCCGGCGTTGTCGATCCCGAGGGTCTGCTCGCCCAGGCGCGTGCCATTCATGAGCGCGACATCGCGGCGAATCGAAGCATGGCGCGCGCCGGCGCCGGGTTGATCGAGGCCGGCTCGGGCGTACTCACGCACTGCAACACCGGCTCGCTGGCGACCGGCGGCATCGGCACGGCGCTGGGTGTCGTGGCCGAAGGCTGGCGGCAGGGGCGGGTCGCTCGCGTGTATGCCGACGAAACGCGGCCGTGGCTCCAGGGCTCGCGCCTGACGGCCTGGGAACTGGCGAGGCTGGGCATTCCCTTCCGTATCATCGTCGAGGGCGCGGCGGCGTCGCTGATGGCGTCCGGGGCCGTCGACTGGGTGATTACCGGCGCCGATCGCATCACCGCCAACGGCGACGTGGCCAACAAGATCGGCACCTGCATGCTGGCGGTGCTGGCCCGCCACTACGGTGTGCGCATGATGGTCGTGGCGCCCTCGTCGACGATCGATCCGCAGCTGGCCGCCGGCTCGGAAATCGAGATCGAGCAGCGCGACGCCGGCGAAATCTGGAAGGCCGCCGGTCTCGAGCAGGCGCCCCCCGGCTTCGACGCCTGGAATCCCGTCTTCGACGTCACGCCGGCCGGTCTGATCAACTGCATCGTGACCGAGCGGGGCGCCCATGTTCCGCCTTACCGCTTCACGCCGCCGGCGAGCGACGAAAGCCCCTGAAATCAGTTGTCTGTGGTAATATTCACGGTTTGTTGCGCCTTGCCGGATCGCGCTTTCCGGGTTCGCGGGGACCGCCCTGAAAGCATTTGTTTTCAGGACTTTACCAAAATAATTTAAAGCAGTTACGGGGTTACCGTAGATGGCGGAAATGGCACGCGAAGTGCTCCAGGTGAACCTGGAAGACGAAATGCGCCAGTCCTACCTCGATTACGCCATGAGCGTGATCGTGGGCCGGGCGCTCCCGGACGTTCGCGACGGCCTCAAGCCGGTTCACCGGCGCGTGCTGTTCGCGATGCAGGAGCTGAGCAACGACTTCAACAAGCCCTACAAGAAATCGGCCCGCGTGGTCGGTGACGTCATC
>CAZSGS010000169.1:0-5841 GCA_964606365.1 uncultured Wenzhouxiangella sp.
TTATAGCGAGTCGGAAAGCGTTTAGCTGCAAGGCCTGTCTCGCAGGGAATGGTGGGGCCATTTGCAAGAGACAGAACGCCGCAGATGAACGCTTTCCGGCTCGCCCTTCGGGAGCGCGCCTGAACCGACATTGCGGCGTTGCGCCCCTTGTAAAGGGCCCCACCATTCACTGCGGGTCGCGCCTTGCACTGTCGGCTCAGGCGCGCTCTATAAGTTACACAATGAGTGACGGGGTACACTAGAGGATTCCGGTTTCCCAGCGGCCGCCCGGCCACAACCGGAACCAGCGCGCCGAAGGCTCCTGCTCGCCCGGCATGAACTTCTGCGCATCGCGCTGGCCATTGGCCGCCGTCGAGGGCGCCGACAGGCAGGCGATTCCGTCGCGCACGCCTTCGTAGACCTGGTGGACGTGGCCGAAGGCCACCGCCTTGACCGGCTTGCCCGCCAGCTTGTTCCACAGCCGCTCCGGCTCGATGAGCGGGTACTTGTCGATCCAGGGTGCGCCCACCGCCACCGGCTGGTGGTGCACGAACACCAGCGCGGGTCGTCGCGCGTCCATCCCGTCGACGGGAGCGAGACGGCGGTCATCTAGTTCGCCCTCGGGACGATCCGGCCAGGCCGAGTCCAGCAGCACCAGCTGCCAGTCGCCGATCTCGACGATCGGGCCGGCGTCGAAGCCCAACTCGTCGAAAATGTCGGCCATGACCTCGCGCTCGTCGTGATTGCCGGGAATCCAGGCGACCTTTGCGGCAAGGTCGCGAACGAAGCCGCCCATGCGCCAGTACGACGTCGGCGACGCATCCTCGGAAATATCCCCGGAGAGCACGATGGCGTCGGGCGAGAGGCGCTTGATCGCATCGCGCAGACCGGCCAGGTTGGCGTCGGCCGGCTGGCCGCGATAAAGCGCCTGCGGATCCTCGGACAAGTGGCTGTCGGAGAGCTGCAGCAGGGTAGTCGGCGGCAGGGAAGCGGCGGGTAGGTTCATGCCTTCAGGGTATCGCAGCAGGGCCCGGCGGTTGGGTCAACGTGTGGCGTCGGCGACGCCCCGGTTCAGTCCTTCGAAGGCGTGTCCACGCGGTCATCGGACTCGTCCGGCCGGCCTTTCCGCCTTTGCCGGAAGGCGCCGACGATCACCGTCACCACCAGCATGATCAGTTCGTCGATGAACGGAATGGGGTCGGGGATCAACAGGTTGGCGCCGAACAACCCGGCCAGGATCAGGAACAGCGTGGGAAAACGCCGGCGCTCGAGAAAACGCTGAACGGGGCCGAAGAGCTTTCGGAAGATCCACATGCCTGCTGCTCCAGAGGGGTCGAATGGCGTCGAGCTTATCACCTGCCCACGCAGGTCGGGGCGACGGACGGGATCTCAGGCTTGTTCACATGTAGCTCGGCGCGATCGGATTTTCGATCTCGTCCGCCGGGGACGCGGCCCCGAGCTACGGCGCCTCGAACCCGTCGATGTTGCCCACCTCGATCCGGTCGCCGGGTTCCAGCCCCAGCTCGGCGGCCAACCCGCCGTTGATTTCGAGCACGAACTGCGCCGGGGCGTCGCTGGGATAGCTGGGGCAGCGGCCACTGCGCGAACGGCACGGCGGCGTATCGGCGCTGATGCTGACCACTTCCAGGTCACCGTCGAGGTAGATGATGTCGAGCGGAATGCGCGTGTTCTTCATCCAGAACGAGCGGGGGCGTTCGTTGGGGAACACGAACAGCATGCCGTGGTCGTCGGCCATCTCGTCGCGAAACATCAGCCCCTGCGCGCGCGTAGCGTCGTCGTCGGCGATCTCCACGCTGAAGCGCTCGCCGGCAACCGTCACGTAGGGCTCGCCGGCATCGCAACCGGCCAGCGCCAGCATCGCGGCTGCCAGAACCACCAGCTTGATCGGCTTATCGGCCATGACTTGGCATCATAGCGTTTTCGGGCTGTGGGGCGTCGACCATTTTTTTCTCGCAAAGGCGCAACGGCGCAAAGGACGCAATGTAAGTGAAGGATAAAAACGTCTGAAGGCCCGATCCGAATTTCAGTGAATTCTGGTTTTCCATTCTCTTCCCGTTGCGACCTTTGCGCCTTCGCGCCATTGCGAGAAGCCGACGCGACCCCCGACGCCCCCACCGGGCGCCGGGAACTTCTCCACGGCCGCGCTCAGTCGGCGCGACCCACGTAGGTCTCCAGCCACTGCTGCTGTTCCCACAGCATGTGCAGCAGGCTGGCGCGGGCGCGATAGCCGTGGGACTCGTAGGGCAGCATCACCAGCCGCGACCGGGCGCCCAGGCCCTTGAGGGCGTCGAACATGCGCTCGGACTGCATCGGGTAGGTGCCCGAGTTGTTGTCTTCCATGCCGTGGATCATGAGCAAGGGTTCGTCGATCTTGTCGGCGTGGAAAAACGGCGAGGCGGTGGCGTAGACCTCCTGCGCCTCCCAGAAGTCGCGCTCCTCGCCCTGGAAGCCGAAGGGCGTGAGCGAGCGGTTGTAGGCGCCCGACCTCGCGATGCCGGCGGCAAACAGGTCGCTGTGGGCGAGCAGGTTGGCCACCATGAAGGCGCCGTAGGAGTGCCCGGCGATGGCGATGCGCTCGGGGTCGGCGACGCCGCGCTCGACCAGCACATCCACGGCCGCCTGCGCGCTGGCAACCAGCTGACCGCGGAAGTCGTCGTTGGGCAGTTCCTCGCCGACGCCGACGATCGGCATCTTGGGATCGTCGAACACCGCGTAGCCCAGCGCCAGGTAGGCGAGCGGCCCCCAGAAGCTGATCTGGTTGAACTCGTAGGGCGATTCGCGCACCTGCCCGGCGACCTCGGAATCCTTGTACTCCAGCGGGTAGGCCCACATCAGCACCGGCAGCGGGCCTTCGCCTTCCTCGTAGTCCGGCGGCAGGTAGAGCGTGCCGCGCAGGTCGACGCCGTCGTCGCGCTCGTACCGGACGAGCTCCTTGGAGATGCCCTTCATCTGCGGGTGCGGGTGCGGGAACGCGCTGACCTGGGTGAGCGATTCCGCGGCGCGATCGCGTATGAAGAAATTGGGCTGCTCGTCGCGCGCTTCGCGCAGGGTCAGCAGCTCGTTGCCCGTCGCGTCGAGCACGTCGACCACGCGCTCGTAGTAGGGCGCCTCCGACTGCCACAGGCGATCGGTCTCGCCCGTTTCGAAGTCGTGTCGATCGAGGAAGGGAATATTGCCTTCCGGAGAGGCGCCGTTTCCGGTCAGCAGCACCCGGCTGCCGTCGCGCACGTCGATCACCGAGGTGCCGAACTCGCTGCGCGTGGTCACCGGGCGACCCGGGTCATTGTAGGCGTCGTTGTAGGAGCGCTCGTCGAACAGCCGGGGTTCGGCATCCGGGTTGTCGGGCTCGATCTTCCAGGTTCGCAGCTTGCGGTCGGAGAACCGCCACTCGACCAGCATCGCGAAGTCGCTGTTGCTCCACTGCAGGCCGGCGTAGCGGCGCTCGGTGTCGATGAGTTCCTCGGCGTCATCCTCGAAGGGCGCCTGCCAGGTATAGACGCGATCGTGCGTGTCGACCTCGGCACTCATGTCGCCGCCGTCCTGGGCCTCGGCCCAGACCAGGGTGGCGGGCGCATCGGCGCGCCACTCGATATCGCGTCGGCCGGTGCGCACGGAATCGAAACCCTTGGGAATGTTCTCGGCCAGGGGCAGTTCGGCCACGGTCGTGACCGGCTCGCCGTCGGCGTCGAGCACCACCGTGGTCAACGGAAAGCGCGAGTACGGCACCGAGTAGGAGAACGGTCTCTCGACCGTCTCGAGCAGGATATGGCGGGTGTCCGGCGAGGGATCGAAGGCCGCGATCAGTCCGGGCTCGGCCAGTTCGGTGACACTGCCGTCGAGCGCGACGCGCGCCAGGCGGCCGGTCGCGAGGAACTCGAACTGCTCGGCGTCGGCCGGAGTCTCGAGCAGATCCTGGTAGGTGCGCACGGGTGCCTTGCTGTCCGGATCGGTTTCCTCGATCACCGGGGCCACGGCTTCGATGTCGGGCTGCGGCAGGTCACGGCCATGGTTGACGGCCAGGTTGGCCAGCAGCGCGCTGCCGTCGGGCAGCCACTGATAGGGTCGGGCGGTCAGCACGCCATTGAGCGCTCGGTCCGACAGCTGCCGGACCTCGCCTTCGGCCACGTCATAGACCCACAGCGTGCGCTTGCCCTCGTGCTCGAGCACGAAGGCGAGGTAGGCCGAGTCGGACGACCACGACGGCGATGCGATGCGAGCGCGCTCGGGCAGGCCCTCGATGTCGAGCTTGTCGCCGGACGCGAGATCGTGCAGCACGATCGAGTCGTAGGTGGAAGAGCGCGAGCGCGAATGGCTCACCGGGTCGATACGGATACCGGCGAGCTTGAGCTCGTCACGGGCGACCTCCTCGAGCGGCTGCACCCACTTGCGCTCGAACGCCGCCAGCCAGCGCTTGTCGGGCGAGACGTTGGAGGCCGGCTGCAGCGGCGCATCCACCAGCGCGGTCAGCGCCGGATCGGGTTCACGGTAATTGTCGTTCGCCCCGGCCGTGGCGACCAGGCCGAAGACGATCAGGAAAGCCGCCAATGCTCGTCGCATGCTGTACACCTTGGAGTCGATCGAAAGACCGCCCAGTATAGCCAAGCGAGCGAGCCCGTTTTCACGTGCCGAACATCACGGGTGGACGTTCAGCCGGCCTTGGGGGCCTGGTCCTTTGTTTCTCGCAAAGGCGCGAACCGGATGAGACACCAGCCGCCCCCACAGCCCTATCCGTCGAGCATGGCCTTCAGCGCCGCGATGTTGTCCATGGCGTCTTCGGGCGAGGCCTCCGGGCTGCCGTGGCGGGCCGGCCAACTGATGGCGTCCTGGGGCAGTTCGTCGAGGAAGCGGCTGGGCGTGGTCTCGACCTGTTCGCCGCCGCGGCGCCTGCGGCGGGCGTAGGAGATCTGCAGTTTCCTCTCCGCCCGGGTGATGCCGACGTACATCAATCGGCGCTCTTCCTCGATCGTGTCCTCGTCGACCGATCGGCTGTGCGGCATCAGGCCTTCCTCGCAGCCGGCCACCCACACGCGCGTGAACTCCAGCCCCTTGGCGGCATGCAGGGTCATCAACCGCACCATGTCCGCACCGTCGTTGCGATCGTCGTCGGGGCCGGCCACCAGGGAAACGCGCGCGATCAGTTCCTCGCCCGACTGCACGTCGGCGCTGAGTCGCTCGACCCAGCCGGTCAGGTCCCTGATCGACCGACGGCGGCGGTCGGCCTTTTTGGGGTCGTCGTCGGACTCGATCAGCCATTCCAGGTAGCCGATGTGCTCGAGCATTTCGCCGAAGGCCTCGCCGATGCCGTTGCGCTCGCCCCGGTCGTTGAAGTCGATGAGCATGTTGCTGAATGATCGGAAGCCGCGCTGCGCCTGGGTCGGCAACTCCGACTGGAACATCGGGTCGATGGCCGCCTCGAACAGGCTCTTGCGGGTGGCGTCGGCGTAGGTCGCCAGGCGCGACATCGCGCCCGAACCCAGGCCCCGCCGGGGCGCGTTGGCCACGCGCATGAAGGCCGGGTTGTCTTCGGGATTGACCAGCAATCGCAGGTAGGCGAGGCAGTCGCGCACTTCGCGCGCGTCGAACCAGCTGGGGCCGCCGGAGACGACATAGGGCAGGCCGTACTCGCGCAGCTGCTGCTCGATGGCGCGGGCCTGAAAGTTGGAGCGGTAGAGCACCGCGCAGTCGCCGAAGCGCGAGTGGCCGCCGTGGACATCGGTGACGATCGCGCGGGCGATCGACTCGGCCTCGTCGGCCTCGTCGGTGTATTCGACGATTTCGATCCGCTCGCCCGGCCCGTGCTCACTCCAGAGCTTTTTCTCGAACTCGTGCGGGTTGCAGGCG
>CAZSGS010000170.1:0-5836 GCA_964606365.1 uncultured Wenzhouxiangella sp.
GGCGTCCACGCCGATCTCCTCGCTGGTCTCGCGCAGGGCGGTCGCGAGCGGAAACGGCTCGTCCGATTCCCGGCGCCCGCCCGGCAAGGCCACCTGGCCGGCGTGCAGGGACATCCGTCGGCTGCGCACGGTCAGGACCACGGCCGGCTCGGGGAGCTCGACGATGGGGATGAGCACGGCCGCCGGACGCGGATTCCAGCGATCGTGAACCGGTCGAAAGCCGCCCAGCGGGAGTTGTTCGTGCGGGGTTTCGGGATGGTGCAGCCGCGCCGCCAGAAGCGACGGCGCGACTTCAGCCTTCATCGAACAATCGATCCGCCCGGGCGGGCAGGGCCCGCATGATCTCCCGGCGTTTCTCGGGCGAGTAGCCCAACCAGCCGGCGATCTCCGAAGCGGATCGAAAGCAGCCCACGCACAGATCGCCCGGCCCCAGGGTACAGGTTCCGATGCAGGGCGACTCGATTTCGGGAATCGGCCGTGCGGGGTCGCTCACACTTATTACTGTGGCGGTTGCTGCTGCTGACCGGGCGCCTGGGTCGGCTCTTCGTAGTCTTCCGGGGCACCGATCTGTTCGAGCTTGATGTCGAACTTCAGCGCCTCGTTGGGACCGATGATCGGCGGGTCGCCGCGGACGCCGAAAGCCAGCTCGGGCGGCAGGAAGATCTGCCATTCCGCGCCTTCCTTCATCTGCGGCAGCACTTCCTGCCAGCCCTCGATCACCGAGTTGACCTGGAAGACGGCCGGCACGCCACGGCGGAAGGAACTATCGAATTCCCGGCCGTCGATCTTCGAACCGCGGTAGTGCACCGTCACCGTGTCCTCGAGACTGGGGCGATCTCCGTCGCCCTCCTCGATCACGCGGTACTGGACGCCACTGGGCAGTGCGACGATGTTGTTCTTGTCGCGATTCTCGGCCAGGAATTCCTCGGCCTTGGCCTGGTTCTCCTCGGCCATGGCCTCGAAGGCTTCCATGCGTTCCTGCCGCAGTTTTTCCTGCAGCGCGGTCAGGCGCTCGCGCATGATCTGCATGTCGACCGATGGGTCCTGCTCGTTGTACGCGTCGCGAATCGCCTGGAGGATGGCATCCAGCTCGACGTCGATATCGTAACTGCGAAGCTCGGCACCGAACTCGTAGCCGATCGAGTAGCCGAGCTCACCCTGCTCACTTTCCAGGTCCTGGGCTACAGCCGGCGCGGCCAGAATCAGCGCTGCCGACGCCGCGAGAAAGCACTTCTGCATGTTGCCTCCGTTATAAGGGAAAATCGTTGAAAGCGGGAATTGCGAAAACGGGCATTGTACCCGACCGCCCTGCCCATGGCCACGGGCCCTATCATCCCGTCCGGCCGTCGGCACGGCGCTATCCACTGCCATTGACCGCGAAGGGCAGGCACGGGTTCCCGGTCACGGCAAGGCTATTTTTACCGATTAAATGGTTAATATTGCCGATCAAGGCTTCCCGGTGCCTCGTAAGCGCTTGTTTTTGCAGCACCCACCCCGTTTGGCACGACGCTTGCTCTGTAGTGGGCAGGCAACGAACCGATCGAACAGGAGACACGCAAGATGGGCATCTTTTCCCGCATGGGCGACATCATCAACGCCAATCTCAACGCCGCACTGGAAAAGGCGGAAGACCCCCAGAAGATGATCCGCCTGATGATCCAGGAGATGGAAGACACCCTGGTCGAGATTCGCTCGGCCACGGCCAAGTGCATTGCCGAGAAGAAGGAACGCTCACGGCTCCTCAAGCGGCTGGAAGAACGGCAGCTCGAGTGGGAGCGCAAGGCCGAGCTGGCGCTCGAGAAGGACCGGGAGGATCTCGCTCGCGCCGCGCTGGCCGAGAAGACCGCGCTGGCCGACCGCATCGCCGCCCTTGGCGAGGAGCTCGACCAGTACCAGGAACAGCTGACCAAGTACGACGAGGATATCGGCAAACTGCAGGCGAAGCTGACCGACGCCCGCAACCGCCAGCGTGCGCTGGTGCTGCGCCACCGCTCGGCCAACCATCACCTCAAGACCAAGAAGCACGTCTACAACGACAAGATCGACGAGATGCTCTACCGCTTCGACGCGGCCGAGGAACGCATCGAGCGCATCGAATCGGAAGCCGAAGCGCTCGACATGGGCCGCAAGGGCAAGACCCTGAACTCCGAGTTCGAGAACCTCGAGCGCGACGAGCGGGTCGAGGAAGCACTGGCCGAGCTCAAGTCGCGTCGCAGCAGGGAGTGATCGGCCATGAATGAACTGCTATTCGTGCCGCTGATCGTCTTCATGGTGATCGTGGCGCCGATCTGGCTGATCCTCCACTACGCCACGCGCAACTCGGCCAACCGGCGCCTCAACAGCAAGGACGAAGCGCTGATGGAGGACCTGCACGAGAACGCCCGCAAGATGGAGGAGAGAATCCACACCCTCGAGCGCATTCTCGACGCCGACAGCCCGAAATGGAGAGATCGCACATGAACCACCGATACGACGAACCCGACCGCCCCAGCCGAAATCGCCTGTATCGCAACAAGCAGCGCAGCATCCTCGGCGGCGTGTGCGCCGGCATCGCGGACTGGGCCGGCTTCAATCTCACCGCCCTGCGCGTGATCACCGTGCTGCTGGCCATCCCGTTTACCGCCGTGATGGTCGTCGGCTACATCGCCCTGTGGATCCTGCTGCCCAAGCGCCCGGTCAATCTCTTTCGCGACGAGCGCGAGGAGGCCTTCTGGCAGGAAGTGCGCAAGGGGCCCAAGGACGGCGTGAGCAGCCTCAATCACCGCTTTCGCCAGCTCGACAAGCGCCTGCAGCGCATGGAGGCGTGGCTGACGTCCAACGAGTACCGCATCGACCGCGAGCTCGAGGACTGATCGGACGTGGTCGAGGGATTCGCCGCCATGCATTTTCTCGCCACCATCATCCTGCTGCTCATCCTGGTGCCGGCCGCCCTGGCCGGCATCGGGGAGGGCCTGGTCGGGGCGCTCGCCAACCTCGAATGCCTCTCCGGGGCCCTGCCCCACGCCAGCGCCCTGCTGGCGGAAATGGCGCCGATGGCACCGGCGGCGGGCCTGCTCATTGCCGGCGTGGCCACCCTGGCCGTAGCGGGATGGCTGATTGTGAGGGTGACCAACGCAGGATGATGGGAGGTTCAAGGTCAAAGGTTCAAGGCGGCACCTTCGAGTCGCGGCTCAGCCGCCCCGCAATGGTCTCAGCTGCCACCTTCAACCTTTGACCTTGAACCTTTCACCCCTCCGCAGCCCTTAAACTATCCGGCTTGAACCAAACCAACCGGGAGCCGAAAACCCATGGCCTACGAAAACCTGATCGTCGCCGACCGGGACGCCATTCGCACGATCACCGTCAACCGCCCCGACAAGCTCAACGCGCTCAACCGCCGGACCCTGCTGGAGCTGCAGCAGGCGATGATCGAGGCGCACGGGGACGATGCCGTGCGGGTCATCGTGATCACAGGATCCGGCGAGAAGGCCTTCGTGGCCGGCGCCGATATCGGCGAGATTCGCCGGCAGTCCGCCATCGAAGCACGCGCCTTTTCGGCGATGGGACAGAATCTCATGAGCCTGATCCAGAGCTTCGACAAGCCGGTCGTCGCCGCGATCAACGGATTCGCCCTGGGCGGCGGGATGGAGTTGGCCCTGGGCTGTCACCTGCGGATTGCCGCCGACAACGCCCGCCTCGGCCTGCCGGAGATCAAGCTGGGCATCATGCCGGGCTTCGGCGGCACGCAGCGCCTGCTGCGACTCGCCGGCACCACCCGGGCGCTGGAAATGGCGCTGACCGGTGAACCGGTGACCGCCGAGCGCGCGGAACAACTGGGTATCGTCAATCGGGTCGTCCCCCGGGGTCAGCTGCAATCGGCCGTCGACGAACTCACCGACCGACTGGCCGAGGCCGCCCCGGAAGCCGTACGCGGCATCCTGCAGGCGATCAACCAGGGCGCGGACACCGACATGAACACCGCCCTGGCGCTGGAAACCGCCCGCTTCGCCCTGTGCTGCGCCACCGAGGACATGCAGGAAGGCACCGGCGCCTTCCTCGAAAAGCGTGCTCCCGAATTCAAGGGGCTGTAAGGCGTCTACGAAGGCGCCGTAGGTCGGGGCCGCGTCCCCGACGGACGACGAAGATGGTCTGTAAACGCATAGCTACGCGTGAACAGGTTCGAAATTCCGCCCTCGTGTTCTCGCAAAGACGCGAAGGCGCAAAGAACGCAATAAATTGATTTTCTTTGCATCTAATTCTTCTCCCTTTGCGCCTTCGCGCCTTTGCGAGAAATTCTCTTTATTGCAGATACCCTGACTCGCCCGCGTAATCCTTCTCCCCGGCCGTCACGCGCACGTCGAGGCGGTTTTCCGGGGGCGGGAGGGGGCAGGTGGAGTATTCGGTGAAGGTGCACGGCGGGTTGTAGGCGCGATTGAAGTCCAGCACCGTGCGGTCGTCGTCGTCGGGCCTGGGCGCGTAGAGCATGCGCCCCGCGCCGTAGGTGTCGCGGCCGGTGGTACGGTCGGCGAAGATGAAGAACAGTTCTTCGTCGCCCTCATCGGCGACCGCCTCGAGTCGGTAGGTCTCTCCCCGGTACTCGAAAACCGCCGCGCCCGGATTGGGCTCCTGCGTGAGGTCGCCGAGAACGCTGCCGACCGGCATCGTGGTGCCCGGTGGGTGGCGCTCGAAACGCGCCTCCACCCGCCAGTCGGGATCGTAGGAGAAGTAGTCCAGGCCCTTGAAGTCCGTGCGCGTTTCGGCGCGCGGCCAGCGGGTTCGCACGGCCAGGCGGCCGTTGCGCTCGATGATCTGGAAACGCACTTCCGCGGCCTCGACCCATACGGTGTCTTTGCGCCCGGGCTGGACCAGCATGCCGGGAACCCCGGCTCTTCCGTCCACGCTGACCCCCTTCGAGGCGGGCTCGAAACGCGCCCGGGTGCCCGCCACGATCAACTCGCCCCAGTGGTCCGGGCCGGCCGGCATGGCGATATCGGCGTCGTCGGTTGCGCCGACGCGCCAGCGTCCGTCCTCGACGAAGTCCAGCCCCACCAGGCTCAACCAGCCGTAGGGCTCGGTCAGGCGCGCCTGGCGGCGTTCGCGCCAGGCCAGGGCCTGCGCGCGCCCGTCCGATGCCGACCCACTCCGCCGGGGCTCCGGGTCGGCGGCCGCGGGCTTCGGCGTATCGACGGCGCAGGCGCACAGCAGCAAAGCAGCGGCTGCGGTGGCGGCCATCCGTCGAATGATCTGCGCTGTTGTCCGTAGGGTGTTCACTGAATTCGCTCCTGGCCCGTCAGCTGCGGCCGTAGATGTCTTCGAGACGCTCGATATCGTCCTCACCGAAATAGCTGCCGGTCTGGACCTCGATGATGTGCACATCGTCATTGCCGGGATTCTCGAGCCGATGCAGGTTGCCGACGGGGATCTCGACCGTTTCGTCGGCGCCGTAGATCCGTTCCTCGTCGCCGACCCGGACCTTCGCCTGCCCCGACACGACGGTCCAGTGCTCGCTGCGATACTGGTGTCGCTGCAGCGACAGTACGCCACCGGGCTTGACCACCAGTCGCTTGACCTTGCAGTCGTCGGCGTCCTCGAGCACCGTGAAACTGCCCCAGGGGCGGTGAACGGTACGATGGAAGACCGCCAGCTGATCGTTCTTGCGGGTCAGCTCCTCGACCACGGCCTTGACCTCCTGGGCGCGGTCGCGGCTGGCCACCAGCACCGCATCGCCGGTATCCACGATGACCAGGTTTTCCACGCCCACGGCGGCCACCAGGCGCTTTTCGCCCTGCACGAAGGTGTTGCGCGCATCGATCAGCACGGCCTCGCCCGGGTAGTACTTCACGGAGCAATGCGGGCA
>CAZSGS010000171.1:0-5836 GCA_964606365.1 uncultured Wenzhouxiangella sp.
TCGATGAAACGCTGCATGTGGCTGGCGATCATGCGCGGTCTGGCAGGGGTCCAGAGGGGTTCGGTCATGGCGGTTGGGCTGTTCGGGCGGTGGATGGGTCAGGCAGCAAGACTAACCATTTGACCCTGCCCCTGTCACCTCTACGTTGGGTCAGCCGCGGCCGGCAGTTCGGGCACTTCACCGTCACGGCTCAATCGATACACGGTCCATTCCGACATCGCCTCAGCGCCCAGTGACTCGTAGAAGTCAATGGCTGGCTGGTTCCAGTCGAGCACGCTCCACTCCATGCGCCCGTAGCCGCGCTCGCGCGCCAGCTCGGCGAGCCGACCCAGCAGGGCCCGGCCGACGCCCTGGCCACGCTGAGATTCGCGCACGTACAGATCTTCCAGGTACAGGCCCGGACGACCGAGAAAGGTCGAGAAATTGCGGAAGAACAGGGCAAAACCGACCGCCTGGCCGTCGATCTCGGCCAGCAGGGCTTCGGCCACGGCCTCGGCGCCAAACAGATGCTCGGCCAGCAGGGCCGGGGTGGCGGTCACCTCGTGGGCCAGGCGCTCGTAGTCGGCCAGCTCGCGGATCAGGCCGAGGATGGTGGCCTCGTCGCCGGGCCGGGCCGGGCGGATGGCGACGGCACCGCTAGTCATAGTCAAAACACATTAAAAGCATCGCAATAATCAGTTGGACAAATAATAGTGCGGGCGTAAACTCTTAGCCAGTGCTAACAAATTCTGCCGAGGTTCATTCCATGGCTCGCTACAAGACGCTTTCCTTCGCTCTGGTTCACATGGTCGTCGCTTTCAGCGTCGTCTACCTGATGACCGGCAGCTGGGCTCTCGGCGGCGCCGTCGCGCTGATCGAGCCGGCGGTCAACACGGTGGCCTATTTCTTCCACGAAAAAGTCTGGGAGCGGGTCAGCGCCCGCCGCCACCACGCCGCGTCGGCCGAGCGCTGGATTTCGGGCCGCGTGGCCTGAAATCACAGCACCGGTCAGCGCATCGTTCCAATTGCACGACCTCGTTCGACCACCGCACAACTATTGCACGATTGCTTAGCGAGCCGACCCGGCTTGGCGCTGGCTGCCCTAGTCCAAATGAACGCTAGAGCGACTGCTCCAGCTCCGGCACCAGCGCAAACAGATCACCCACCAGGCCGAAATCGGCGATCTCGAAAATCGGCGCCTCGGCATCCTTGTTGATCGCAACAATAGTGCCGGCGTCCTTGATCCCGGTCAGGTGCTGGATGGCGCCCGAAATCCCGATGGCGAGATATAGATCCGGCGCGATGATCTTGCCGGTCTGCCCCACCTGCAGCTCGTTGGGCACGTAGCCGGCGTCGACCGCCGCGCGCGAGGCGCCCACGGCCGCCTTGAGCTTCTTGGCCAGCGAATAGATGATGTCGAAGCCCTCGCTCGAGCCCATGGCGCGCCCGCCGGAGACGACCACCGGCGCGGTCGCCAGGTCGGGGCCTTCGCCCTCGCCGCCTTCGACCTTGATCCAGCGCGTATGCCCCGGATCCTCGGCCTGCGGCTCGCGCGATTCGATCTCGGCCGAACCGCCCTCGCCGGCCGCGGCGAACGAGGCCGTGCGGATGGTGGCGACCACCGGCTGGTCGTCGGCCACCTTGACGGTGACGATGGCGTTGGAGGCGTAGATCGGGCGCTTGAACGTGCGCTCGTCGATCACTTCCTGGATATCCGAGACCTGGTTGACCCCGATCAGCGCCGCCGCACGCGGCAGCACGTCCTTGCCGTAGGTGGTCGAGGGCATCAGGATGTGGGAATAGTCACCCGCCAGGGCCTTGATCTCCGGCGCCAGGCGCGCGGCCAGGAAGTGCTCGAAATCGGCGTGCGCGATGGCCAGCACCCGCTTGACGCCCTCGAGCGCGGCGGCCTGCTCGGCCACCCCGGCGGGATCGGCGGCGAATACCGCGATGTCGATATCGTCGATGCCCATGCCCAGGGCACCGGTCAGCGTCTTGGCCGTGGCCGCACTGAGCGTTTCGCCGTCGTGTTCGGCAATGATGAGAATCTTCGACATTACAGCAACCCCTTCGCCTTGAGTTCGGACACCAGCTCGTCGACGGACTCGACCATCTTGCCGCCGCCGCGCTGGGGCGGTGGTTCGTACGACTGCGCCTCGATGCCCCCGGCGCGCTCCACGCCCAGATCCTCGAGCGAGAAGGTCTCGAGCGGCTTGCGCTTGGCCTTCATGATCTCGGGCAGCTTGACGAAGCGCGGCTCGTTCAATCGCAGATCGGACGTCAGCACCGCCGGCAGGTCGACCTCGATGGTCTCCAGCCCGGCGTCGACTTCGCGCGCGACGGTCGCCTTGCCGTCGGCCAGCTCCACCTTCGAGGCGAAAGTGGCCTGCGGGCGATCCCACAGGGCCGCCAGCATCTGGCCGGTCTGGTTGGCGTCGTCGTCGATCGCCTGCTTGCCGAGGAACACGATGCCGGGTTCTTCCTTCTCGACCAGCTTGAGAAACGTCCGCGCGGCCGTGAGCGGCTGCACGTCACCGTCCGAGCTGACCTGGATGGCGCGATCGGCGCCCATCGCCAGGCCGGTGCGCAGCTGCTGCTGCACCTCGTCGCCGCCGATGGAAGCCACGATCACTTCCTCGGCGTCGCCGCGCTCCTTGATACGCAGCGCCTCTTCCAGCGCGATCTCGTCGAACGGGTTGATCGACATCTTCACACCGTCGGTCTCGACGCCGCTGCCGTCCTTCTTGACCCGCACGCGCACGTTGTAATCCACCACCCGCTTGAGGGTGACCAGAATCTTCATCGCTAATTTCCTGTCTTGGGGCTTCGAATCGGTTAAGCGATCTATTGTAACGGCTCGGCGTCGGGCCGTTGGCTACTTGGTTTTTTGGCTTTTTGGTTTTTTGGCGCGCCGCGACAGCGGATCGAAGGTCGCGTAGGTCGCGGTCGCATCCGCGACGGACGACATTTCAAGTCGGTACACGCATCGCTACGCGTGTCCGGATCGTCCAGGTCGACCGTCGGGGACGCGGCCCCGACCTACCCCGCGGTTTCGGGGGTTGCGGACCACAACCACGGGCACAACCGGCCCCATGCGCACCGCGCCGAACCAAATAACCAAAATACCAAAGAACCAAAACACCGCGCGGCTCTGCCGCGCTAGTCGTCCGTCGCGGATGCGACCGCGACCTCCGATCGGGCGGTTTCCGGGCGACGGTTTCCGAAGGCGTGAATTGACACGAGATTCGTGTTGCACTATTTTCGTGTGCATGAAAAACGTCACGATTACACTCGATGAGGAGACGGCCCGCTGGGCGCGTATCGAGGCGGCTCGGCGTGGGACCAGTGTTTCGCGACTGGTCGGCGAGATGTTGCGCGAGCGCCGGGATCGCGAGGTCCAGTTCCAGGCTGCAGGCGAGCGGTTCATGGGGCGTGCGGCTGTGCTCATGCGGCAAGCCGACGAGTCTTATCCTGCTCGCGAGAGTCTGTATGACCGCGACATACTTCGTTGATACCAACGTTCTGGTCTATGCGCGTGATTGCACCGAGCCGGCCAAGCACAGTCGTGCCCGCCAGTGGATGGCGCATCTCTGGGCGACCGGAAACGGCCGCCTGGGTACCCAGGTGCTAAAGGAGTATTACCAGGTTGTCACTCGCCGCCTGAATCCCGGGTTGTTGCCGGAAGACGCAAGGGCCGATGTTCGCGACCTGCTGTCCTGGCAGCCGGTCGACGTGTCGCCGCAAGTGCTCGAGCAGGCCTGGTCGATCGAGGATCGGTATGGCTATTCCTGGTGGGATTCCCTGATGCTCGCCGCCGCCTGTCAGCTCCGCTGTGATTTCTTCCTTTCCGAAGACCTTCAGAACGGGCAGCAGGTCGATCGGTTGGTGATCGTCGATCCGTTCACGACGGCCGTCAACGAATAGCCGCGATGGCCGCTGGCGCGGCGTGTTCTGGCTTTTTTGGTGTTTTGGTGTTTTGGTTCGGCATCCCCCGAGGTTTGCGGGGCGGCGCGCCGCGACAGCGGATCGAAGGTCGCGTAGGTCGCGGTCGCATCCGCGACGGACGACATTTCAAGTCGGTACACGCATCGCTACGCGTGTCCGGATCGTCCAGGTCGACCGTCGGGGACGCGGCCCCGACCTACCCCGCGGTTTCGGGGGTTGCGGACCACAACCACGGGCACAACCGGCCCCATGCGCACCGCGCCGAACCAAAACACCAAAACACCAAAGAACCAACTTCCGACCCCAGCCCACCTGTTGTATCCTGAATAAGGCGAAGGGCGACATAACCAGCAAATCAGGGGCAGACCATGCACGACCAGCGTCATTGGCGGGCCATCTTTTGCAGGCCCGGCCAGGAACGGCGGGCCGAAGCGCACCTGGAAAACCAGGACTTCGAGGTGTTCCTGCCGCGGATTCGAACACGCACGCGGCCGCGCGGCGGCCAGTCGCGGGTGCGCGTTCTGCCCATGTTCCCGCGCTACCTGTTCGTCAACCTGTGCGCGCACGCCGAGGACTGGAGTACCATTCGCTCCACGCGCGGCGCCATCGGCCTGGTGCGTTTCGGCGACCGCGTGCCGTGGGTGCCGGACGAATTCATCGACTTCCTGAAGCAGCGCCACGACAATTTCGGCGCCGTGGACATGAGCCGGGCCATGGAAATCAAGCCCGACGACGCGGTCGAAATCACCGACGGCGCCATGGCCGGCCTGAGAGCCATATTCCAGGCCAGAAGCGGCAAGGACCGCGTCGTGGTCCTGCTCAAACTGCTCGAACACGAGCGCAAGGTGGAGCTGCCGGAGAACACGATTCGGAAGGTGGTTTAGGAATGTTGGCTGGTTGGCTGGCCAACGATCTCAGCTTGCCGCGGATCCTGCACGGCGAAGCCGTCCCGCAAAGCAACACTACTGTCGAACCAGCAAACGAGCGAACAAGCAAACCAGCCAACAACCTCTAGAGACACTTCGTTGTCAATAATAGCAAAACCGAATCCGAAGACTCAGGAACACGACGGACCAAGCCCATGTGCGGAATCGTAGGCGCCACCTCGGCGCGCAACATCACCCCCATCCTCCTCGAAGGCCTGCGCCGCCTGGAGTACCGCGGCTATGACTCCGCCGGCGTGGCCGTAATCGACGGCCCGGCGATCGAAGTCCGGCGCGCGGTCGGCAAGGTCCAGGCCCTGGCCGACTCGCTCGAGGCCGATCCGCTGGAATCACACACCGGCATCGCCCACACCCGCTGGGCCACCCACGGCAAGCCCACCGAGGCGAATGCCCACCCGCACCGATCCGGCCAGGCCCTGGCGATCGTGCACAACGGCATCATCGAAAACTACGAGGCCCTGCGGCGCGAACTGCAATCGGCCGGTTTCGAGTTCGCCTCCGAGACCGACACCGAAGTCATCGCCCACCTCATCGCCCAGGAGCGCGGCGGCGCGGCGGACTTCGCCAGCGCCTTCTCGCGCGCGGTCGAACGCCTCGAGGGCGCCTACGCCCTGGCCGCGGTCACGCCCGAGGACAGCGAGGCTCTCTACCTGGCCCGCATGGGCTCGCCGCTGGTCATCGGCGTGTCCACCGAGGAGAACTACATCGCCTCCGACCCGCTGGCCCTGCTGCAGGTCACCGACCGCTTCATCCACCTGGAAAACGGCGACCTGGCCCGCGTCGACCGCCAGAGCGCGCGCGTGTTCGACCTGCAGGGCAAGACGATCGAGCGCGAGCCCGAACGCTACGCCCACGACGACCAGGTGGCCAACAAGGGCGACTACCGCCACTTCATGCTCAAGGAGATCCACGAGCAGCCCGAGGCCGTGGCCAACACCCTGGCCGACAAGCTGGGCAGCCATGGTGTT
>CAZSGS010000172.1:0-5808 GCA_964606365.1 uncultured Wenzhouxiangella sp.
GGTCCAGGGCTACTGGAGCTGGGGTGGCGGGTTCCTCGACGGCCTGGGCTACAGCGACTACGCCGGCTCGGGCATCGTCCACATGGCCGGGGCCGCCGCGGCGCTCGCCGGTGTGTTGCTGCTGGGCCCCCGCCAGGGACGCTTCGGTCCCGACGGCAGGGCCCGCGCCATCCCGGGCGCCAACCTCCCGCTGGCCACGCTGGGCACCTTCATCCTCTGGATGGGCTGGTTCGGCTTCAACGGCGGCTCGGAACTGGCGGTGTCGAGCGTCGAGTCGGCCAACAACGTCGCGCGCGTGTTCGTCAACACCAACACGGCCGCGGCGGCGGGGCTGGTCGCCGCGCTGCTGGTCGCGCGGGCGGCCTTCGGCAAGGCCGATCTCACCATGGCGCTCAACGGCGCGCTCGCCGGCCTGGTGTCGATCACGGCCGATCCGCTGTCCCCCGCGCCGGTTCAGGCCCTGCTGATCGGCCTCGTCGGCGGCGGACTGGTCGTCGGCTCCATCGTGCTGCTCGACAAGCTCAGGATCGATGACCCGGTCGGCGCCATTTCCGTTCACGGCAGCTGCGGCATCTGGGGCGTTCTCATCGTTCTGTGGACCAATTCGGATGCAAGCTGGGGCGGGCAGCTGGCGGGGCTGGCCGTCATCGGCGGCTTCGTTTTTGCCGCGAGTCTCGCCTTCTGGGCCATCCTGCGCGCGACGGTGGGCCTGCGCGTTCATCCGGACGACGAAGCGGCGGGCCTCGACCGCGTCGACTGCGGCATGGAAGCCTATCCGGAATTCGCGCCGGGGCGAAACGACTGAACGGCGGCATGGCATCATGAGGCCGGGATCAACGCCAACGGAGGCAGTATGCCGATCGAGTTCGTTGAGGGCGATATCGCCCGGCAGCCCGACCTCGACGCCGTGGTCAACGCCGCCAACGCCGAGCTGATGCCCGGCGGCGGCGTGGCCGGCGCCCTGCACCGTGCCGCCGGGCCGAAACTGGCCGAGGCCTGCCGGCCCCTGGCGCCGATCGAGCCCGGCCAGGCGGTCGTCACCGAAGCCTTCGATTTGCCCAACCGCTGGGTCATCCATGTACTGGGCCCGCGCTACGGCATCGACAAGCCGTCCGACGAACTGCTCGCCACCGGCTATCGCAATGTGATTCGGCTGGCCGAAGAGCAAGGCATCCAGTCGCTGGGCAGCCCGGCCCTGTCGGCCGGCGCCTTCGGCTACCCGCTCGAGGAAGCCGCGCGGATCGCCGTTCAGACCGTCCGGGACCATGCGCCTTCGACGCTGCGATTCCGCTTCGTGCTCTTCGATGCCGGGGCGAAGGATGTCTTCTCCCGGTTGGTGACTTAGGTCGGGGCGGCGTCCCCGACGGGCGGTTGTCAGGAGTCAGGATTCAGGGATCAGGACAAGCCGGGGACTGACCCCGTCCCACGCCCCACCTGGCGTTGGCCGAAGCGTCCGGAAGAAAAAGGCCCGGCGGTGCCGGGCCTCTCCAGTGGACATGGGCGATGTCGCGCCTCACTCGCCGACGCGGATCAACTCGGTGCTGTAATCGCCGCCGCCCATCTGGGCGGGAAGCTTTCCCTCGGCCCGCAGCACCATGCGCGGGGCCTCGGCCGACACCCACAGGGTCAGGTCGCCGCCTTCGCCGTCGAGGGCTTCGAGATTGACCTTCCAGGTATCGAATTCGCCGGCCGGCACTTCGACCGACTCGCGGCCGACCACACGGATGTTGAAGTAGCGAACCCGCTGCTCCGTTCCCACTTCGGCGATGCGCACCGGTGACTGGTAATCGGCCGCCAGCGGCAGGCCCATGATCACCGCCTCGAGCGCCGCGTCGCCGCCGTAGACCGGGGCGTCGAGCTCGATGTCGATCGGCATGTCCTGGCCCGCGTTGATCTCGCCGGTGACCTTGCGTGAGCCGTATTCGACCTCGATGTTGGCCGCGCCCTGGGTCATGTCGCGCCGGATCGGGCGCAGGCTGTCGCCATCGAGGACGAAGTGGTCGCTGGCGTTGCCCATGGCCGAGGAGGTCTCGGAGTCGATCACCAGGATCTCGCGCCCGTCTTCTTCCTCGCGGGCGATGCTGCGCTCGGCTTCCATCTCGACCTCGTTGCCCTGGACATCGAGCCGGGTCGTGTAGCTGAAGCTGCCGGTGGCGATGGCCTGCGGGTCGGCGCCGGGCAGGGGACGGGTCTTGGCGGCATCGAGTTCGTCGGCCAGGTCGGCCACTTCGACGGTGTTGACGTCGACGGTGATTTCGTCAAGCCGCTCGGCAACCGCGTCTTCCATGGCCTCTTGGTGACGGCCGCCGATGTGGTTGGCGAGGAAACCCTCGGTGCGGGCGTACATCGCCAGCCGGTTGGTCTGGCCGCGGAACCCGTGGCCTTCGTCGGGCGCGACGATGTACTCGACCGGCAGCCCGGCCTCGCGCATGGCGACCACGATCTGGTCGGACTCGGCCTGCTTGACGCGCGGATCGTTGGCGCCCTGGATAACCAGCAGCGGCCGGGCGATCTTGTCGACGTGATTGAGCGGCGACTGGCGCTCGAGCTGCTCGCGACCTTCCTCGGTGCCGGGGTCGCCCATCCGCTGGGTGAAGATCTGGCGGATCGGGCCCCAGTAAGGCGGGATGGAGTTGAGCAGGGTGATCAGGTTCGACGGCCCGACGATGTCGACGCCGCAGGCGTAGAGCTCGGGGGTGAAGGTCATGCCGGCGAGCGTGGCGTAGCCGCCGTAGGAACCGCCCATGATGCACACGCGCTCGGGGTCGACCACGCCCTGCTCGACGAGGTGGTTCACCCCGTCGGTGATGTCATCCTGCATGGCATCGCCCCACTCGTTGTTGCCGGCGTTGAGGAATTCCTTGCCGTAGCCGGTCGAACCGCGGAAGTTGGGCTGCAGCACGGCGTAGCCGCGATTGGCCAGGAACTGGACGGTTGAGCGGTAGCCCCAGGTGTCGCGCGCCCAGGGCCCGCCGTGAATCAGGGCGACCATCGCCAGGTTTTCGGGCTCTACCCCATTCGGCGTGGTCAGGAAGGCCGGAATCTCCAGCCCGTCGCGCGCTTCGTAGCGGATCGGCTCCATCTCGGCCATGTGCTCGACCGGGATCTCGGGCCGCGAGCGGTAGAGTTCGTCGACCTCGCGCGCGTCGCGGTCGAACAGGTAGACGGTGCCGGGGTCGACGTCGCGCGACAGGCTCACCAGCGCCAGGCGGTTGTCGCGGGTGCGCGAGTTGAGCGATATTTCACCCGTCGGCAGGTTCTCGCGCAGGAACTCGAGGTCGGCCTCGAACGTCTCGTCGTGGGGGTAGATGCGGGGCCGGTCGCCGACGTAGACGGTGGCCTGCAGTTCGTCGGTCTCGGGGTGGAAAATGGCCGATCCGAAGTCGACTTCACCTTCGGGATCGCGCTCGAACAGCTCGGTTTCGCCGCTGTCGACGTCCATGATGTAGAGGCCGACGAGGTCGACGTCGTCGCCCTTGTTCGACTGCAGCCAGACCCGCTCGCCGTCGGGCAGGAAGCGCGTCGGGCTGCAGGTCTCGCGCCAGGAACATTCGTAGATCGTCTCGCCGACTTCGCCGTCGGCAACACGCATCACCTCGGTGCCGCCGTTGTCGGTCTGGCGCGTGGCCAGGCGGACCTTGCCCTCGAGGTCGACCGTCCAGCTGGCGATATTGTCGGTGTTCTCGACGATCAGTTCGCGCTCGCCGGTGGCGATATCGACGCGGTAGACGTCGTGCAGCGCCGGATCGCGATCGTTGAGCCCGACGATGATCTCGCCCGGCGTGGCTTTCGGCACGCTGTAGATCTGGGCCCGGACCTCGTCGAGGTCGGTGAGGTTGCGCGCCGGCGGAACGGCGCTGTCGCCCTCGGCCTCGGCGTCGGCATCGACGGCCCAGACGTGGAAGTTCTCGTCGCCGCCCTTGTCCTGGACATACAGGACATACTCGCCGTCGCGGCTCCAGAAATAGCCCGGCACGGGGCGGTCGTCGTCGGTCAGGGGGCGGGCGTCGTCGAAGGACTCGTCGATGCCCTTGATCCAGATGTTGCGAACGCCCTCGTAGGGCCGGATGAAGGTGACGTACTCGCCGTCGGGCGAGAGCTGCGCACCGGAAATTTCCGGGTTGCCGAAGAACAGCTGGCGGTCGAGCTGTGGCGGCAGCTCGTCGAGGTAGTCCAGCGGCTCGGCAGCGGTTGCCGACAGGCTCAGCAACGCGACGGCGAGGGCCGCAAGCGCGGCGGAGAACTTGAATTGCATGGTGTGATGCTCCTCGAAAGTGGTCAAAGCGCAAGACGATCGAAACAGTTGCACAGGCTCACACTAAGGCAGCGCCGGTGTGAGTCCAATAGCCCAATGGTCACGATAGGCCGCAATCGTTACACTCACGTGCAGTTTCTTTCAGTACAACGAAACCCGGCCGGCGGCCATGACGAGCGTGATGATCCCCGTCACTCATATCGCCGCCGACAGACCGCCGCAACTGCGGCGCCCGGCGGTGCAGCGCCGGCGGGCGTGATCAGTCCTTCGGCTCGAACAACTGCATGTAGGGGTTGGTGTCGTTGGTCTCGATGCGAATGAACTCGTAGTCGGTCGCCTGGTGGCAGGCGTTGCAGGCCTCGATCAGATCGCCCATGCGGGACTCGACCTGCCCGGGGTCGTCGCCGTCGAGCGCCGCTTCGAAGGCCTCGAAGCTGGGAGTCAGCATGGCCGCGGTGAGCTCACCGACCGGGATGTCGTGGTATTTCTCGATCGACTCGGCCGCCTCGATGGTTTCCTCGAGTTCGTGGGCGTAGAAATCGGCCAGCTCGCGGTTACCGGCTTCCACCGACAGGCTGATCTTGTGCAGGAACAGCTGCATGCTGCCCATGGTGCCGATCATGTCGGGTTCCTCTTCGGCCAGGGCGGGTCCGCTGGCCAGCACCAGCCCGAGTGCCAGGCAAAGCGCAAGCGGGGTCTTCATCGGCGCATCTCCATTCATGTTGTTTAAACGACAATCATTCTTGATTGCCCGCATTATAGACCGTGACAAGCGGCACTGCCCGCCGGAACCCCGACTGCGCTAATCTGGGCCCTGCGATTCACTCCGAGGGAACCCCGATGCGCCATTTGTCGATCATGCTCGCGTGCCTGTACGTGCTGCCCGTCTTCGCCTTCCAGGAGGACGAACCGCCTTCCGAGCCCGGTGAGGCGGGCGCGGCGCAAGTCGAGCCGCTCGACGTCCGCCCGGAGGCGGCGCCCGAAACGGATTTCGAGTGGCTGCGCGGTTCCGGCTACGACACCGTGGTTTGTCCCTTCCGCGGCCGCATCGATTACGAGCCCGGGGAGGTCGAGTGCGGCCTCGTCCAGGTGCCGGAAAATCGGGAGATCGACGGCAGCCGTACCATCGAGCTGCATTTCGTTCGCATTGCCGCTCGCGGTGAGGACGACGAAGAAAACGAGGTCGAGGTGCGCGACGACCCGGTGATCTATCTCACCGGCGGCCCCGGCGTGACCGTCGAGACCTACGTCAAGCGGCTCAAGGACCACCCGGTGGTCAACGGCCGCGATCTCTACATTCTCGAGCAGCGCGGCATCGGCTACTCGGGTGATTTCTGCCCCTTCTTCTCCGACCGCAACCGCGCCGAATTCCAGGCCGACAATTTCGTCGACAGCCAGCGCGCCATGTTCGAGCAGGCTCGCATGTGCATCGAGGGTGCGAAAACCAGAGGCGTCGACGTCACCGGCTACCACACCTTCGAGAATGCCCGCGATGTTCGGGCGCTACGCACGGCGCTCGGGCTCGAGGACTGGAACGTCTGGGGCATTTCCTA
>CAZSGS010000173.1:0-5780 GCA_964606365.1 uncultured Wenzhouxiangella sp.
CGGTGCCTCGGGAAGCTACTCGGTCTCGATCACCTCCTCGGTCGAGTTTCCTGGAACGCTGGCGGCCGTGGCCGATGACGTTGAAAGCGAGGCAGTGGGCGTGCTTTGCGGTACGTCCTATGTCGTCGATTCCTCATGGGCCTGCCCGTCGGGAGAAAGCTGCCAGGACGTTTTCTCGCTCGCTCTTGAAACCGGCCGCTCGCTGGAGCTGGCGGTAACCGAAGTAACCGGCAACTCGGTCCCGCGGATTGCGCTGCACGCGCCCGGGGTCAGCCTCGGCGATATCAACCTGCTGACCAATACCGATGAAGATCGCGAGTGCGTCGGGCAGGATGATTCGGATTTCCCCGCTCCCTATCCGGTATCGAGTACCGGTACGCACATCCTTGCATTGACGCGTGACTGGGGTTCAAGCTCTGGTTCGAGTGGCGACTACCGATTGACCATTTCCGCGCAGGGTGAGCATTTCGTCCCGCCGCTGCTCATCGACAATGATGTCGACTCGCTCGCGCCGGGCGGGCGCTGCGGTTGGCTCTGGACCGCGGGTTCGAGCTGGGCCTGTAATGTATCGGAGAGTTGCCAGGATGTCTTCGATATCGGGTTGCGGGCCGGGTCGATGCTGAGCGCTGAAGCGACTGCGGTCACCGGTGCTTCAGTGGTGCGACTGGCCGCCTTCGCGCCCGGCGAGCCGCTGTCGGGAACCAATTTGTGGACCGGCTCGGCGCTTGACTATTCCTGTGGCGGGCAGGATGCCGATGCGACGCCACCACCTTTGTCGATTGCGGCCGACGGAACGTACCGAATCGCGTTCGGCCGGGACTGGGGCACCAGCGCCGGCGGAAGCGGCAACTACACCGCGTCGCTCGTCGTGCAGGATGGCTACGGAGGCTCGGTCGCGCAGACGGTCGATGACCTGGACTCGCTTAGCGGGGGGCTCGTCTGTCCATAAGCTCGCAAGAATCCGGTTCGGGTCGGCATGTGCGAGACGCTGCGCGACTCCGAACACACGGCTGTCCGACACCACCTCGAATCGACTCGATCTGCCGTTGGACCGGCCTACAGGCGCATCTCGACACGCGCGGCCGAGATCTCCGCAGCCGAACCAGCGCCGCCAGAGAGTCTCTGGAGCGTTGCCAACCACGCTCGCGAATGGATGCCTCGGTTCCAAGGGACCGAGAGCCGCTACTACCGGGCGATTGGTTCGGCCGAGGCCAGTTCCGCGCACCCGGCCAGCAAGAACTCGAGCGACAATCCAGGACCCCCTGGATAGCCGCAAATTCAGTCCTCGAACCTGTCCGCGAATATGGAACCGAGTGCGTGGTACTCAATGCCGCCCAAATCCCAGGCACCATGCAGATTGGCGGCGGAGACATCATTGGGACGATCGAGGCCGTTGGCAGAATGATTCGACAGTGAGCCCAGCGTGCTCCAGTCACAGTGGTCGACCATGGATGATGCGCCGGGGTCGAGGCTGAAGTCTCCAGCATTCCTGTCGACGAAAAACGGCGGAGCGGTCGTGGATCGAGGTCCCCCGGCCAGATCTCCCGCTGAATTTTCCTCGTTGCGATTGCAGTCCGCTGTCGGGAACTGCCCGAAGGTCGTCAATTCCGCCGACTCCACCGTGTTGCCAGCCTGGTCGAATATGGAGCCGAAGATCCGCGTTTCATGAGGGTCCTCTGATGTAGTCGGATAGGCGATCTCGATGACCCTGTCGTTGTCCAGGTTGTCCGCGAACGTACTGAAGCCGATGTCGGCATCCGATTCATCAATGTAGATGACCTGGGGGGCACCGCTGTTTCCTGCAAACACACTTCCCAGAATGGTGATGTTGCGCGAAAAGCCGTCCAACGGTATGAAGCGGGCACGCATCGCGCTGCCGAAGTTCGCCTGGTTGTCTTCGCTGTAGGTCCCGGTGATGCGGATCGTGCCGCCGACGGCGAGGATGCCACCACCACCGGCAAATCCGGCATCGGTCCCATTGGCGACATTGTCGCTCAATACGGAACAACGCACCTCACTATGGCACTGAGCGCCGGGCCTGCTGCGGTAGATATGAATCTCGCCGCCGTCCGAGCGAATCCCACCGCCCGTACTGCTGGCGGAATTGCTTGTAATCACGCTATCGCGAGCATCCAGCACCGCGCCACTGCGAAGCGCGATACCGCCGCCGTTCGTCGCGGAATTCGATATCACGACTGCAGGGTCGCCTTCGCTGTCGCCGCCTCGAAGTCTGACTTCCGAACCTCCATCGGCAAAAATCCCTCCGCCAAACCCGGCTGCCTCGTTCAACAAGACGCCCTGAAAACCTCCACTGTCGTTCAGCTCGAACGCGCAGCCCCCGGTCAGAAAGACGCCACCGCCGTCCGAGGACGCCTCGTTCAAGGCGATCTGAGAGTTGAAAACCTCGATGCCGACATCTCCCACGCAAGCAATGCCGCCGCCGTCCTCAGCGGCATTGGATGAAACGATGCTGTTTTCGTAGATCTCCAATCTCGAGCGCGGCAGAACCGGAAACCCCATTGCGAGCAGGCCACCCGTATCCTCGATATAGATCCCACCACCATCCGAGTTGGCCACGTTGTCGTCGATAATCGTCCCCACCATGACCAGGCGCCAGGGCCCGGTCAGGGAAATGCCACCACCATTGGTGTTGGTGTTTCCCCCGGTGATCTCGACGTTCTCCAGAAACAAGTCCGTCGTCGAAGTCCCGCTGTTTGAGCCAATCATGATGGGGCCGTTGAAAGCGCTGCCGTCAAGAACCGACTTGCCAGAGGGTGTGGAATCGCTGCAGGTATCGAAGCCGCCTGTAATATGGGTGCGGCGTACGCTCACCAATTGCGTCGAAGGTAAGGAAACATTCTTGGCCAGATTAATGACCAGTAAATGCGCGGCCGGCGCGTTGAAAGATGCCGCAGTAATGCTGGTGTAGTCGCAGGCGCCATCGCTGCCCACGGTGACGGTTACCTGGTCTCCCGCCAACGCTCCCTGCGGACTGAAGCAGACCACCAGACCACAGATTGCCAACATTCCCAACTGGTTTCGAGAATTCATGCTGCTTACTCCTCTACAGGATTGATTTGAAACGGGTGCCACATACCATTGAATATCACGCTCATCGCGATGGATCCATGCATCCTGCCTTAATCGGTTGACCAGGCAAGCCCATCCACGCCCTCCGATTCTCCAAGCCGGCCAGGGCGACCGAGCCGGTTCTCCCCGGCCGCCAGGGTCAAAATCGCAAGATGCACACGAACTTGCCCTTCCGCGTTGTTTTCCGCATGCATGTCCTAACGTAACGCCGGGGCGAACCGTGCCGAAAATTCGGCAGAAATATAGAGAGGGAATGGGAAACGGGTGTGAAACGGGACATCCAGAACCTATCATGCCCATTCCGACAAGCGTGGACAGCTTCCCGGGGCTGATGAGTCCCCGTAGCGGGGCACCTGGAGCGTTGCCGATCAATCCCGCGAGCGGGTCCGCCAAGCGCAGGCGACTGGCAGCCAATATGGAGATTCACGGTGTCCTGGTTTTCGCACTGGTCTTCGCACTTGCGGCTTTTCCGTTACCATGGCCATGGCCGTATAACCATCAAGGAGTCCCCAATGGAGACCACCTACTCAGAACACCCCGCCATGTTCCGCAACCATCCGGTGGGATTCATCATTGCCGTGCTGCTGATACCGGTCGCCGTCGGAATTCTGATCCTGCTGTGGTGGTATCTGAAGTGCAAGTCCACCCTCCTGGAGTACGCGGGCAATGACCTGATACTGGAGCAGGGACTGCTGAACAAGGAGCATACCGAGCTCAACGTTGACCGCATACGAACCGTCAATGTCTACCAGTCCTTTTTCGACCGCATTTTCGGCGTTGGCAAGATCGCCATCTACACCGCCGGCGACGATCCGGAATTCGAGATCGCCGGCCTGCCCCGGCCCCATGACCTGCGGGATCTGATCAAGTCTCACCAGAGTGCCTGACCATGGCTGGTAGCCGCGAGACCCGTGACCGCAAGGAAGCCAGAATGCTGGCCATCGTGCTGGTGGTTCTGGTGGCGGTGCTGGGTGTGGGATTGCTGCTGTACGCGCCCACGCTGGCGGAATTCAACCAGTCCCATCTGGCCCCGGGTGTGGATCTGAGGCAAGCGGCGGTCATCGCCTTTTTCACGACCATCGTCGTGCTGGTCATTTTCGCCATCGCCGCCGGAGATGGCCTGATCGGCGAACTGCAGTTCATGCTGCTGGGCTTTTTCGGCTTCTTCGTGGTCTTGTGGCTGCTGATTGCGTGGATCTTCTGATGCCCGGGTGTGCTGCTTATGCCAGACGCCGTGCTCCACAGATACCCGATCAGGACACCCACAAGTTCTCTGAAGTCGCACTGGTCGACGCGCACGTACGAAATTGCCGCCTTCGCTCCTAGGAGATTTCCTACAACCAATGGTGGTGCCGGTTCTCGGTCCCGATTCTCTCCAAGCTCGCAGGAAGGATCGTGGGTGTCCTGATTTTCCTGCTTCCCACTCCTAGCGCGAGATCTCGTCGGCAGGCTTGTTGACGCCGGCGATGCCGGCATTGTTGACCAATACGTGAATGCTCCCGAAGCACCCTACTCCGCCAGACGAATGGCCGAGGCGCGGCCGATCCCGAGCCCGCCGCCAGTCACTATGGCTACCTTGCCCTGCACTCTGTTCAAGGGGACCTTTTACTGCATCGTTTGTCGAGCCTGTTTTGTATCAGGTCTCGATGCACGCACACTTTACCTGACGCAAATTTCGAAAAGACCACTCAGCCCCGCGCAAAGTCGTTACGGAGCCTGGAAGATCGATCAGTCTACGACCCGGTCAGTGCGATCCGACGGTCAGCTGCTCCCTGGTATTGACCGAGACTCCGCCGTAGGAGAGTTCCAGCAAACTCAGATCATCTGGCGCATCGTAGATCAGGCTGAACGCGCGCGGCTGACCGCCTGCGGGCAGCCAGAACGGTTCCTCCAGGGGTAACGGCCCGCGCAGGTACGCACCGATCAGGTTGAGCTTCCGGCCATCCGCATCGGTCAGCGAGAGACGGTCGCTGATGGCCATCATGCCGCCGGTGTCGCTGGTGTTGCGCATCGACGCATCGATGCGCAACAGCGCCCGGCCCTCGTCGGCCCGACGATCCGCAAACTGCCCGGTCAAATGGGCCTGGTGCAGGATCAGAGGGGTCGGATCATCTTCGATGGTCAGTACCTCGGTTGGCGCCGGGCCTCTACCGTCCTGGCCGAACAGTTCGAAATACATCGTTTCCGGGGTGCCGTCGACAATGCCTTCACCCTGGAACCTGGGGTAGTGCACGGCCAACTCGATGTGCCCGGAGTCGTCCGGCACCGGGAACACGGCGATGCCGCCTGCCCAGGCGTCGGGCAGCAAGGGAGGTTCCGCGGGCAGGTTGCCCAGGGACAACTCCCTGGGATAGGCATTGCGGCCATCGACAACCACCTGGAGCAACCCGGCCGCTTCGACATACTCCATGACCTTGGGTAGCTCGACGCGCGCATCGATTTCGGCATCGCGATCCAGTGCCAGCGCGTCCGCCTCCAGCGTCCAGAGGCTGCGTCCGAGCAGTTCGACCACCAGCCACTGCATGCCGTCCGGGGCCGAAACGCCCTGCCAGCCTGATACACGTTCACGACCGGCGACCGCCAGTTCGAGCACATCGTTGCGCTGCGGCTCGGTGGCCATGTCGCCCGGTTCACGCTGTAATTCTTCTGCGCCGGCGAGCGGGACGATGACCGGGGCGTACTGATCGTGG
>CAZSGS010000174.1:0-3290 GCA_964606365.1 uncultured Wenzhouxiangella sp.
AAAATCCGCCCACGCCGATGGCCACTCCCTGCAGAAAAACAGCCAGCAGGGCCCCTGCAAGGCCGGTCAACAAAGCAACGACCAAAATTCCCCAGGGCTCCTGGATTCCTGTCAGGTTCCCGCCGTATTCAAAACCGATGACAAATCCGGCACAACCGACAAAAAGCCAGAACAGCCTTCTTCCCAGTATCAGCAAAAGGATGCCCGCGAGCACGTAAATGATCGTCTGCAAAGGTATTTGAATGTCCATAAAAGAATGACCGGCTTCAGAAAATAAAATGACATTTAGTTTTTCCTGCCAGGCCGGGATTACGGCGCTTTTTTAAAAGCCCGGCGGCACAACAGGATGATATATAACCCGGCGATGATCGTCAATGCCGAAAACAGCCGCGAGATCAACGACACCACGATCGACCGCCTGCTCGACCCCAAGGTCACGCGCAAGCAGTTCAAGAGCGAGTTCGCGAGCCTGACGCTGGGTTGTGGCGCGGCTGCCATGATCATGTCGCGCGGCGATCTCGAGCCCGACGGCCACCAGTACAAGGGCGGCGTGTCGCGCGCCGCGACGGAGTTCAACAATCTCTGCCGCGGCTGGAATCACCAGATGTGGACCGACACCAAGAGCCTGCTTCGCGAAGGCATGAAGCTGGCCGGGGCGACCTACTCGACCGCGCGCCAGGTGATGGGCTGGGTGGCCAACGAGCTCGATCATGTCGTCATCCACCAGGTCTCGCGCGTGCACACCGAGGCCTTCATTCGCGCCTTCGGCGTCGAGCCGGCCCGGGTCTACAGGATCTTCCCGAAGTTCGGCAATATCGGCCCGGCCTCCATTCCGACCGTGCTGAGCAAGATCGTCGACGAAAATCGGGTGCAGCGCGGCGACAAGGTCGCGCTGATGGGCATCGGTTCAGGGCTGAACTGCTGCATGGCCGAGGTGGTTTGGTAAACGCGTTGGCTTGTTATCTGGTTGGCTGGTTAGCTTGTTGTTGCCGGAACCAGCCAACTCACTAGCCAACAAAGGCAAGCGAATGCCCGTGGGATCCGAAAAACTCTTTCCCTTCGAAAGCCACTACCATCTCCAGTCCGCCGGCCACCGCATGCACTACGTGGACGAGGGGCCGCTGGAAGGTCAGCCGGTGGTGATGGTGCACGGTAATCCGACCTGGTCGTTCTACTACCGCAACGTCGTTGGCGCCTTGAAGGGTGGTTGCCGTTGCCTGGCGCCCGACCACGTCGGTATGGGGCTTTCCGACCGGCCCGACGAGTCGGTCTACGACTACACCATGGCCAGCCGCGTCGCCGATTTCGGTCACTGGCTCGACGAGGTCGAGCCCGAGCGCGAAATCGATCTGGTGGTGCACGACTGGGGCGGGGCGATCGCCATGGCTTGGGCGGTACAGCATCCCGAGCGGGTGCGGCGCATCGTGCTGCTCAACACCTGGGCTTTCACGATCCCGCCCGACGAACCGCTTCCGTATGCGCTCAGGTTTGCGCGAACGGGCCTCGGCGGCTTCCTGATCAACCGTTTCAACGCTTTTTCCGGCCTGGCGACGCGCCTGGCGACGGCGCACAGGCTCGATCGCGAGGTGGCGCGCGGACTCACCGCCCCCTATCGCGGCAGCCCGGCCCGTCGCCTGGCGACGCTGCGCTTCGTCCAGGATATCCCGCTGAAGGAGTCCGACACGGCCTGGCCGGTGCTGGCCGAGACCGAGAAGCACCTCGACCGCCTGGCCGACAAGCCGATCAAGTTCATCTGGGGCGCGAAGGATTTCGTTTTTGATGACCGCGTCCTCGATATGTGGCGCAAGACCTGGCCGCAGGCCGAGATCGAGTACCTCGAAAACGCCGGTCACTACGTCCTCGAAGACGCGCCGGAGCGGGTCGTAGCTGGTATTCGGCAGTTTCTCGGTCAGTAAAAAGCTTTGTCCACAGATGAACACAGATGAACACAGATATAGATCTAAAAGAAGGAACCTGACGGAATAGCCGGATCTTCTGAGATAAAGGGTTTCTTCCAGGGTGTTCTGGTTCGAGTTTTCTTGTTCTATCTGTGTTTATCTGTGTTCATCTGTGGACAATTAGATTTTGATTTTTCCTGGAATCATGGCCCCTGAACAGCAAATCAACATCGCCCACGCCCTGACCCGGCAGGCCGAGGCCCAGCCGGAGGCGATTGCGCTGATCCTGCCGACGAAACGGTCGGCCGAGGGCTGGGTCGACCGGCGCTGGACGTATCGCCAGCTCAACGAGCTGACCGACCGGCTGGCGGCCGGGCTGCAGGCGCAAGGTATCGGCAAGGGCACACGGGTGGCCTTCATGGTGCCGCCGTCGCTGGAGTTCTTCGCCCTGTTCTTTGCCCTGTTCAAGGCCGGGGCCGTGCCGGTACTGATCGATCCGGGTATTGGGCTCAAACCCTTGAAGACCTGCCTGGCCGAGGCCGAGCCCGAAGTGTTCATCGGGGTGACCCGCGCGCAGCTGGCGCGCATGGTGCTGGGCTGGGCGCGTGGAAGCATTCGACAAACGGTGACGGTCGGGCCGCGCCCGTTGTGGCGGGGTCTGAGGTACTCGGATTTGCTCTCGGCCCGACTCGAGACTTTCGAGCCCCCCGAAGTCGGAGGCGAGGACGAGGCGGCCATCCTGTTCACCTCCGGCTCGACCGGAATACCCAAGGGCGTACTCTATCGTCACCGCATGTTCGCCGCCCAGGTCGAACTGCTGCGCGAGACCTTCGGCATCGAGCCGGGCGAGGTCGACCTGCCCACCTTTCCGCCGTTCGCCCTGTTCGATCCGGCCCTGGGCATGACCTCGGTCATCCCGATCATGGACTTCACGCGACCGGCCAAGGCCGACCCGGACATGCTCGTCAGCCTGATCGAGACCTACGGCGTGACCCACCTGTTCGGTTCGCCGGCGCTGATGAATACGCTGAGCCGCCACATGGAGAAGCACTCGATTCGCATTCCGGGCGTCAAGCGCGCGCTGTCGGCCGGTGCGCCGGTGCCGCCGGCGGTGATCGAGCGCATGCACTCAGCCCTCGATCCCTGGTCGGATATTCACACCCCTTACGGCGCGACCGAGGCCCTGCCGGTGGCGACCGTGGCCGGGCGCGAGCTGGTCGGCGAACTGTCCGACGGCAATCGTTCGGGCAAGGGCATCTGCATCGGCCGACCGCTGACCGCCAACGAGGTGCGCATCATTCCGATCTCCGACAAGCCGATCGACCTGACCGAGTATGCCGGCGAGGTCGCCGACGGCGACATCGGCGAGATCTGCGTGGCCGGTCCCACCGT
>CAZSGS010000174.1:3300-5528 GCA_964606365.1 uncultured Wenzhouxiangella sp.
GACGGCCAGGGGCGCATCTGGCACCGCATGGGCGACCTGGGCTGGACCGATGACGCGGGCCGGCTGTGGTTCTGCGGCCGCAAGTCCGAGCGCGTGGTCACGCCCGAGGGGACGCTCTATACCGAGTGCGTCGAAGGCCCGGTCAACGCCATCGAGGGCGTATTCCGCTCGGCGCTGGTCGGCGTCGGCGAAAAAGGCCGGCAGGAAGCGGTGATCGTCATCGAGCCCGAGGCCGATGCCGACCAGGCCGCCGTCGAGACCGCCGTGCGCGAGGTCCTGTCGCGCCACTGGCTCACCCGCGAAATCCGGCGCGTGCTGTTCAAGGACGCCTTCCCCGTCGACATCCGCCACAACGCCAAGATCCGCCGGAGGGAGCTGGCCGAGTGGGCGGCTTCGGGTAGCTCGTAAAAAGCGCTCTCGCAAAGGCGCGAAGGCGCAAAGGGCGCAATGAGTTTGAAGGATTTTTAATTTCCAGACTGGGGCGCTGTCGGATTGTCGTTCCGCGCTCCTGCGCCGGCAATAGTTTCAAGTTCTTAAATTTCCTTGCGTCCTTTGCGCCATTGCGTCTTTGCGAGAAGTCATTCTCACCTCGATGGTGCGCTAAAATGGTGGGCTTTCCGCAAACCCATCAGGAGCCCGCACCATGAGTGGCGAGATCGATATTCGTTCGGCGACGCGCCCGGACCCCGACCAGCTGATCCAGGACATCGCCGACTACGTCGTCGATTATGAAATCACTTCAAAAGAAGCCTGGGAAACGGCGCATTACTGCCTCAAGGATTCACTGGCCTGTTCCATGCTGGCGCTGAAGTTTCCCGAGTGCGTCAAGCTGCTCGGTCCCGTCGTTCCGGGCATGGAGCTCGAATCCGGCGCGCGCGTGCCGGGCACGCCCTTCAAGCTCGATCCGGTGCAGGCGGCCTTCAATATCGGTGTGCTGGTGCGCTACCTCGACTTCAACGACACCTGGCTGGCGGCCGAGTGGGGGCACCCCTCCGACAACCTCGGCGCCATCCTGGCGGTGGCCGACTACGTCTCGCGCCGCAACATTGCCGAAGGCGGCGAACCGCTCAACATCGAGGCCGTGCTGGAGGCCATGATCAAGGCCCATGAAATCCAGGGCATCCTGGCGCTGAAGAACAGCTTCAACCGCGTCGGCCTCGACCACGTGCTGCTGGTGCGCGTGGCCTCCACGGCGGTGGTCACGAAGATGCTCGGCGGCGACCGCGACGATGTCGTCAACGCTGTCAGCCAGGCCTGGATCGACGGCGGCGCGCTCAGAACCTATCGCCACGCCCCCAACACCGGCCCGCGCAAGAGCTGGGCCGCGGGTGACGCTTGCCGCCGCGCCGTGCAGCTGGCGCTGATCACGCTCAAGGGTGAAATCGGTTATCCGTCGGCGCTTACCGCCAAGGGCTGGGGCTTCCAGGACGTGCTGTTCAAGGGCAAGGACCTGGTGCTCGAACGCGAGCTTGGCAGCTACGTGATGGAACAGGTCCTGTTCAAGATTTCCTTCCCGGCCGAGTTCCACGCCCAGACCGCGGTGGAGTGCGCCTACAAGCTGCACGATGAGGTCAAGGACCGTCTCGACGAGATCGACAGGATCGAGCTGGAAACGCAAGAGGCGGGCTGCCGCATCATCGACAAGACCGGCCCCTTGAGCAACTACGCCGACCGCGACCACTGTCTGCAGTACATGGTTGCCGTGCCGCTGATCTTCGGTGAGCTGACGGCCGATTCCTATCGCGACGAGGTGGCTGCCGATGCGCGCATCGACGCGCTCAGAGAGAAGATGACGGTCAAGGAGAATCCGCGGTTTACCGAGGAGTACTTCGACGCCGACAAGCGCGCCATCGGCAACTCGGTGCAGGTCTTCTTCAAGGATGGCTCGAGCACCGACAAGGTCTCGATCGATTACCCGGTCGGTCATCGCCGCCGCCGCGAAGAAGGCATCCCGCTGCTGGAAGACAAGTTCGAGCGCGCCGTCGCCGGCCAGCTCTCGGCCCGCCAGGCCGGCGCCATCATGCAGGCGACGGGTCGGTTCGATTCACTCAAGGCCATGCCGGTGTCGAAGTTCACCGCACTGTGGTCGCTGGAGTGATTTTCGAGTCGACTCGCCGAGCAAAAAAAGGCCGCCCCCGGGCGGCCTTTTTCGTTCTCCGGCGTGCCGGTAGCGGTGCGTCTTCAGGCGTGATAGCCACTCACGCGCTCGACCTCGTTGCGCGAGCCGA
>CAZSGS010000174.1:5538-5765 GCA_964606365.1 uncultured Wenzhouxiangella sp.
GGTACGCGCTGGTGCAGTTCGTCCGGAGCGATGTCGAGGATGCGCTGCGTGCCGTCGGTGGCCGCGCCGCCGGCCTGCTCGACGATCATGGCCATCGGGTTGGCCTCGTACATCAATCGCAGCTTGCCGGCCTTGCCCTGGGCGCGGATGCGCTGATCACAGGGATACATGAAGATCCCGCCGCGCGTGAGGATGCGATGCACCTCGGCAACCATCGAGGCGACCCA
>CAZSGS010000175.1:0-5756 GCA_964606365.1 uncultured Wenzhouxiangella sp.
ACCCGCGCATGCCGACCATCGCCGGCATTCGCCGCCGCGGCTTCACGCCCGAGTCGATTCGCAACTTCTGCAACGAAATCGGGGTGACCAAGTCCGAGTCGATCATTCCCTTCGGCGCGCTCGAGCGAAACCTGCGCGACGACCTCAACGCGCGCGCCCCGCGCCGCATGGCCGTGCTGCGCCCCCTCAAACTCGTGCTCACAAATTTCCCGGAAGGCGAGACGGAATGGGTCGAGGCCGCCAACCATCCGCAGGACCCGGAGATGGGCACCAGAGAAGTGGCGCTCACCCGCGAGCTGTTCATCGAACAGGACGATTTCATGGAAGAGGCGCCCAGGAAATTCTTCCGCCTCAAGCCCGGCGGCGAAGTCCGCCTGCGCAACGCCTTCATCATCCAGTGCGACGAGGTCATCAAGGACGATGCCGGTCACGTGATCGAGCTGCGCTGCCGCTACGATCCCGAAACCCGCTCCGGCCAGCCCGGCGCCGACCGCAAGGTCAAGGGCACCATCCACTGGGTATCGGCCGAGCATTCGGTCAAGACCGAGGTGCGCCTGTACGATCGCCTGTTCAACGTGCCTCATCCCGGCGGCGACAAGGAGCGCGATTTCGTCGACCATCTCAACCCCGGTTCCCTCGAGGTGCTCGACAACGCCCGGCTCGAGGCTGGCCTGGAGCAGGCCGCGCCCGGAGACTTCATTCAGTTCGAGCGGCTGGGCTACTTCGTACCCGACCCGGATGCTTCGCCCGACCGGCCGGTATTCAACCGCGCCGTGACCCTGCGCGATACCTGGGCCAAGCTGGAGAAACAGCTGCGCAACACCTGAGGGCTATCGGGTCTTCCGGGCACTGCCGCAGGATTGTTCAGAGATTGCCTAGAATTCGAAGCGATCGGAGAACATGAAATCGCCCCGACCGAACACCACGTAGCTGCTGCCTGACATATTGCGGCCGTTCGGGTCTGCATTCTGAGCCCCGATGATCACGTCGTTGATGCCGTCGCTATTGATATCGCCGGCGTGGCTGACGGCACTGCCCGAGAGGTCGGAGTCTGCGACGCCGGGGAGCCGAAAGCCGATAGTGCCATCCAGACCCGACAGGGAAAGCGTCGCAGGAAAGCCCGTACTGCGACCGAACACCACGTAGCTCATGCCGGCCTCGTCGTTGCCGTCCGGGTCTGCGAAGCGGGCCCCGATGATCAGATCGTCGATGCCGTCGTCATCGAGATCTCCCGCGCGACTTACCGACCAGCCGGCGTGGTCGGCTGCCGCGGTGCCGTCGATCCGGAAACCGGTATTGCCGTCCAGGGCGGACAGGTCCAGGGTCGCCCCAAAGCCCGTGCTGCGGCCGAAGACCACGTAGCTCTTGCCGGCCTCCGGATTGCCGTTGACGGCGGCGCGAGGCGCGCCGATCACCAGGTCTTCGATGCCGTCGTCGTTGACGTCCCCGGCGCGGCTGACCGAATGGCCGGATATCTCGCCGACCGCTGCCGCGTCGATTCTAAATCCGGTCGTGCCGTCCAGACTGGAGGCGCTGAGCGTCGCCGGAAAAGCCGTGTCGCGCCCGAACACCACGTAGCTGCTGCCGGCCCCGTCGTTGCCGTCGGGCTCGGCGCGATGGGCGCCAATGATCAGATCATCGATGCCGTCGCCGTTGACGTCCCCGGCGTCGCTGAGTGCACGACCGGAGCGTTCACCCGCGGCAACGCCGTCGATCCGGAATCCGGTCGTGCCGTCGAGGCTCGAAAGGTTGAGCGCTGCCGGAAAAGCCGTATCGCGTCCGAACACCACGTAGCTGCTGCCGGCCTCGGGATTGCCATCGGGGCCGGCCAGAAAGGCTCCAATGACGAGATCATCGATACCATCGGCGTTGACATCCCCGGCTGTGCTGACCGCGCGACCGGAGGCGTCACCGGCGTTGACTCCGTCCAGCCGAAAGCCGTTGCTCCCGTCCAGGGCGGAGAGGGACAAAGTCGGCGGAAAGCCCGTGTTGCTTCCGAATACGACGTAGGTGACGCCCGCCTCACCGTTGGCGCCCGCGGCGCCGATAACGAGATCATCGATACCATCGCCGTTGATATCCCCGGCGGCGCTGACCGAGCCTCCCGATTGATCATTCGTCACGATCCCGTTGATCCGAAAGCCATCGCTGCCATCGAGTTGGCCCAGGTCGAGCGACGGCGCGAAGCCCGCCTGGTTGCCGAAGACCACAAAGCTGCTGCCGGTGTCGGAGGCGCCGGCGTCGGCAAACCGGGCGCCGATGATCAGGTCGTCGATGCCGTCCCCGTTGACGTCGCCGGCCGCGCTGATCGACTCGCCCGAACGGTCACCCGACGAGGCCCCGTCGATGCGGAAGCCCCTGGTTCCCTCCAGGTCGCCCAGGCTGAGGGTCTCGGGAAAGACCTGAGCCTGGATGCTGCCGCCCAGTGCGCTGCACAGCAGCAACCACAGGGCTGCCAGGGCCGCAGGCCGGCGACTGAACGGAAAGGGAACAATAGGGCTCGTTGAAAGCGTCTCAAATTCTTGGGCCATGCCGGGTCTCCCTGCAACTGCGATATGTCTGAGCAGACCGGAAAACGGATGGGTCCCCCGATCCGTGCCCGACCGGAACGGCCGGGACGGTAGAACGAAACCGGGATGGCTCACGCGCCGCCGCAGGCGCGCAACGAACACCGGCTCTCCCTCGCCCCACAGCTTAGAACAACGATTGGGGCACCACAACCAGGCCCGGCCGGTCGCCCCTCATTCGTCCAGGTCGAAGGCCAGCTCCTGCACGACCGTCTGCGCCTGCGGCTGGCCGTCGACGATGGCCGGTTTCCAGCTCCAGCGACGAACCGCCTGGACGGCGGCCTGGTCGAAAACCCCGCGCGGCTCGGATTTGAGCACCCGGACATCGCCCACGCGACCGTGTGCATCGATCTCCACCGACACGCGCACCCAGCCCTCGATGCCGTTCAGCGCGGCCTCGCGTGGATACGGCGGTGGCACCGCTGCCACGGGCCGCGCGCTTCCACTGTTGCTGCCCTCCGCAGGGTTGGAGAAACCGGCAACGCGGACCCCGACCGAATCCGGTGCCGGTCCCCGGGAAGGCACAAGATCAAGCGACCGGTCGATCTTCCGGACGTCGGCGATCACGTTGTTGGTCGGTGGTGGCTCCTGGCGGTCGGGCTTGTCGGGGACTTCCCGAACCTTGTCCTGGGGTGGATCCGGAATATCCACCGGACCGAAGCGGATGCTCGTGACCGGCGGCTGGGACACCGGCCCCGCGGTGTCGTGATCGATCAGCCGGTGCATGAGGTAGAACGCCGAAAGCGTGACGACCGCGGCCAGTGCCACGGTGGCGAGGTAGCGAAGAACGGATGTCATGAGCTGCCCTCCCTGCTCGGGTTTGTGAAACAGGCTGGGAAAAGCCTCATGTTTCACGCAGCCTGTAATCGTTCCGACCCGCAACGCGGCAGAGGGTTCCCCCGTCGATTCTGCAGTGTGGGATCAGCGGCGACCGGGCTACAGCGGTTCGGCCAGACGGCAGCCGTCGAGCTCGGGGTGTCGGCGAACGAAAAACACCTTGACCGCCGGGTCGGCGTCCAGGGGCGGTTCCAGGAACCACGCGTCGCCTTCGGGGCCGGTCAGCTCGTAGCCGCTGCCGCGAGCCGCCCAGTCCCCGTGACGGCTGCCGGCATCGACCAGCGTGTAGTCGTCCTCCCAGCGCTGGCGCTCGAGCCGATAGCTGTGATCGACCCGCAAGAACAGCTCGACGGGCGTGCCTTCGCACGTCCCGGCCAGGTGGGCGTGCACCTTGAGCTTCGGTGCCTGATCCGGCTCGGGCCGATGCAGGTAGAGCCCCAGGTTGCCGGGGGTGAAATGGTGGTTGCCGTAGCCTTCGCGCTCGATGCGGATCGACTCACCCGGATGTGCGAGCAGTTCCTCGAGCGCCTGTGCCCGGTTGAAGGCACCGGCGCTGTCGCCGTGGACGATCACGGTTTCGGCGACTTCGAGCCCGCCGGGCGTTTCGGCATAGTTGATGCGGTGGCGGTAACCGGCCGCCTCGAGGCGTTCGCCGACGGCCAGGATCTCGGGGTGATCGGGATCGTTGGAGAAGATATGGACGGTCACGACATCGGCCGGCCGTGTGGCGCAGGCAGCCAGGGTGGCCACCAATATCAATGCAGCCAGCTGGCGCAGCCTCATTGTCTTCGGCCGTACTCGCGCACCGTCTCGACCAGCACGGACACGTGCTCGGGCGGGACCTGCGGCGTAATGCCGTGGCCCAGGTTGAACACGTGCCCGGGGCCGGAGCCGAAGCTGTCGATGACGCGCCGGGTTTCCTCGACAATGACGTCCGGCGTGGTCAGGAGCACCGATGGGTCGAGATTGCCCTGCAGCGCCACGCGGTCGCCCACGCGCACGCGCGCCTCGGACAGATCGATCGTCCAGTCCACGCCCAGCGCGGCGCAGCCGGTTTCGGCCAGTTTCTCCAGGTGCTGGGCGCAGCCTTTCCCGAACAGGACGATCGGCGTGTCGGGGCAGCTCGCCTTGAGCTTGTCGACGATGCGCTGCTGCGAGGCCAGCGAGAACCGCTCGTACAGGCGCGGCGAGAGCACCCCGCCCCAGGAATCGAACACCATCAGCGCATCGGCGCCGGCGGCGACCTGGGCGGCCAGGTAGTCGGCGGTGGCGTCGGCCAGGTGGTTCATCAGGCGCTCGGCCGCTTGCGGTTCGGCCAGCAGCATCTTCTTGGCGCGGGCAAAGTCCTTGCTGCCGCGCCCTTCGATCATGTAGGTGGCCACCGTCCACGGACTGCCGGCAAAGCCGATCAGCGGCGTGCCCGAAGGCAGAGACTGGCGGATCATGCGCACCGCGTCCATCACGTAGCCGGTGTCGTCCTCCGGGTCGGGCATGGGCAGGCCGTCGATGTCGGCCACCGTGCGTACCGGGTGCTCGAAATACGGGCCCTCGCCCGGCCTGAAGCCCAGCCCGCGGCCCATGACGTGCGGCAGGATCAGGATGTCGGAAAACAGGATGGCGGCGTCGAAGCCGTAGCGCTCGATCGGCTGCAACGTGACCTCGCAGGCCAGCTCCGGCGTGCCGGCCAGTTTGAGAAAGCTGCCCGCCTTCTCGCGCGTGGCGAGGTACTCGGGCAGGTAGCGGCCCGCCTGGCGCATCAGCCAGATCGGCGTGCGTTCGACGGGTTCCCGACGCAGCGCGCGCATCAGCAGGGAATCGGATCTCGCGTTCATGAGCGTTCCAGAATTTCTCGAATATCGTCGGCCGGGCAGGTCTCCACCGTGGCGCGCCCGATATCATCGAGCAGCACCAAGCGGAGCCGGTCGGCGCGGTTCTTCTTGTCCAGGCGCATCAGGGCCAGCAGCCGGTCGCGATCCACGTCATCGGGCAGACGCGTGGGCAGCGCGAGGTGCTCGAGCAGGTGCACCAGCCGCTCGGACGTGCCCACGCGCAGCTTGCCCAGCAGTTCGCTCAGGCGCGTTGCCAGCACCATGCCGATGGCGACCGCCTCGCCGTGCAGGTAGCGAGTGTAGCCGGTCGCGGTCTCGAGCGCGTGGCCGAACGTGTGGCCGAAATTGAGCAGGGCGCGTTCGCCGGCTTCTCGTTCGTCGGCCGCGACCACGTCGGCCTTGTGCGATACGGAGGCATGGACGGCCTCGAGCAGGGCGTCGGGCATGCGCGCGCCGAGCGCCGCCGAGCGGCTTTCCAGCCAGGAAAAGAATCGCTCGTCGCGGATGGCGCCGTACTTCACGA
>CAZSGS010000176.1:0-5731 GCA_964606365.1 uncultured Wenzhouxiangella sp.
ACCGGCGGTGCCCGCTCGCGATCCTTCAACCGCCGGCACAGTTCGATGCCGTCGACACCCGGCATGCGGATGTCGGAGACCACCAGGTCCACGGCCTGTTCGTGCAGGGCATCGAGCAGCGGTTCGCCCGAGGCGGCCTCGACCACCACTTGCACGCCGGGCAGGTCGTTGATGACCGACTTCAGGCCCTCGCGGATCAGGGCCTGGTCGTCGGCCAGGGCGATGCGGGTCGTCATCGGTTTGTCTCCACGGGCACGGCGGCGACGAGCTTCAGTCCGCCGAGTGCGGATTTCGAGATCTCGAGCGAGCCGTCCAGTTCGGCCAGGCGTTCCCGCATGCCGGTCAGGCCGTTGCCCGGCCGAACCTCGTCGCCGGCCCGGCCGTCGTCCTCGACCGTCAGCACCAGGTGGTCAGCCCTGCGCTCGAGACGCACATGCAGGGTTTCCGCCGGCCCGTGACGGGCGGCGTTGGTCAGTGCTTCCTGCACCACGCGCAGCATGGTTTCGGCCTGGTCGGTGCGCGGAACGCGGGCGTGTTCGTCCAGGCTCAGCTCGAGGCGCGGCCGGGGAAAGGGCCGGCCCAGCTCGCGCAGGCTTGTGGCCAGGTCGATACCCTCGGTCTCGCGCAGGTGACGTACCACCGAACGCAGATCCTGCAGCAGTTCGTCGGCCAGGGCGGTCGCCTTGTCGACCTCGGCGGCCGCGTCGTCGTCCAGTCGCCGTGCCAGCCCGCGCAGGTTGAGCTTGAGGGCGGTGACCTTGTGGCCGGCCACGTCGTGCAGTTCGCGCGACAGGCGCAGGCGTTCCTGATCCCGCGCCGTCTCGGCCAGAAGCGAACGCGTGGCGAGCAAACGAGCGTTGACCGACTGGAGATCCTCGGCCATCTGCTCGGCCTTGTTGGCATAGCGCATGACCAGCACGGCGAAAAGCTGAAAGCCGACGAAACCCAGCATCGACAGCCCGGCGTTGCGCAGGCTCGATTCCCAGGGCCCGATCATCACGCCGCCGAAATAGAGGTTTGTGACGACCAGCGCGAGTACCAGGGAAACGGGCGACAGCCGGTTGGTGAACTGCGTCGCCAGCAGGATCAGCAGGATCGGCGTCGATCCGGCCGGGACGAACCAAAGCGCCAGCGCGGTCAGTAGCGTGAGGGCAACCAGGAACGCGTCGTAGACGCGCCGCGGAATCAGCTCGTCGAGCAGGCAGACCATCCAGCACAGCAGGAAGGCGAACAGCAGGACGTCGGCGAGGGTGGTCAGGCCATCGCCGGGGCGATCCAGAACCGTTACGGCCGTCAGCCAGACCGCTGCCCAGGCGAAATAGGAGGCCCAGCCGAGCGGGCTGAGCAGCAGCTCGCGCGCCGCGCCTTTCCAGTCCATTTCCATGCTCCCTGTATAGCCGCCCAGCCCGACGACCACAACCGCGCAAGTGAAAGTCATGACTTTCGGCACCCGCACGACCTGACTTCCGGCACCTGAAGGCCGCAGCGCGCGGCGCAACCATGGGGACACTTCATTACTCAAGGAAAAATCGCCATGACCCTGGTCCAACTGCTCTCGGGCGCCGCCCTGCCGCACGCCCTGGCCGGCACCGTCGCGCTGATGACATTCTGGACGGCCGGACTGGCCCGGAAGGGTTCGCCGCTCCACAAGGGCGCGGGCAAGGTCTACATGGCGGCGATGGTCGCGGTCGTTGTGACCGCCGTGCCCCTGACGGTGTCGTTGGCGCTCAAGGGCCAATGGCCCGGCGCCACGTTTCTCGCCTACCTGGTCATCCTGGTCAGCCACTCCTGCCGCATGGCCTGGCTGGCGATTCGACTCAAGCGCGACTTCGCGCGCTACACCGGCACCGGCTTTCGCATCAGTGCCGGCCTCCTGACTCTCAGCGGTGTGGTCGTCGTTGCCGTCGGCGTGGCGTTCGAGGCCTGGCTGCTGATCATCTTCGGCCTGCTCGGTCCAATGGGCGGGTGGGACGCCTGGAACCTGATACGCAAGGGGCCGACAAGCCCGAAATGGTGGCTGAAGGAACACTACGGCGCGATGATCGGCAACGGGGTGGCCACGCACATCGCATTCCTGCAGATCGGCCTGATGCGCCTGATCCCGGAACTGGGGTCGTCCGCCGTGCAGAACCTGGCCTGGTTCGGGCCCTTGACGGTGGGCATTGCCGCAGGCTTCTGGCTGGATCGGCGCTACATGCGGCCGCGGACGGCACCGGCCGGACCGGCGGTCTGAGCCCGACTATTCGTCGAGCAGGTTGGCCTGTGTTTCGATCTGCACGTTCTCGAAATCGCGCACTTTCTTGCCGCCGTAGAACACCAGCTTGAACTCGCGGCGGCTGACCGGCACGTAGCGCTCGTTGCCGCCGATCTCCACCTGGGCGCCGTCGGTCACGGCATAGCCGTCGTCGCCCACGCGCACCACCATGGTCGCTTTCGCGCCGGTGTGGCAGATGGTCTTGAGCTCCTTGAGCTCGTCGGCCCAGGCCAGCAGGTAGCGGCTGCCTTCGAACAACTCGCCGCGAAAGTCGGTGCGCAGGCCGAAAGCCAGCACCGGGATCTTCAGCCGGTCGACGATCTCGGTGAGCTGGTAGACCTGGTCGCGGTTGAAGAACTGCGCCTCGTCGGCAAGCAGGCAGTGGATGTTGCCCGATTCGAGCTCGGCGGAGACCAGCTCGAACAGGTCGTCCTCCGGTCCGACCGCCAGGGCGGGCTGCTCGATGCCCACGCGCGAGCGGATCACGCCCTTGCCGGCGCGGTCGTCGATGCCGGGGCTGATCAGCAGCGGGCGCATGCCGCGCTCCAGGTAGTTCCAGGCCGACTGCAGCAAGACCGTCGTCTTGCCAGCGTTCATGGTCGAGTAGTAGAAGTAGAGCTTGGCCATGTTCGAACGTTCAGTCCGCTTCGTGGCGGTCCACCCAGATATCGAACCAGAGCGCTTCCAGGTTCTCCTGCCCGTCCAGCCACGCATCGAGGGACGATGCCACTTGTTCGCAGTCGTCACATCCCTCGCGCCGGTAGAGCAGCAGGTAGAGATCGACCTCGGGCAGGTCCTCGTGCGTGTAGGCCTGGCCGCCGGGCGTGATCGTGCGGTCGAGCAGCCGCTCGAGGTTCACCATGGAGCGCTCGCGCCGCCCGTGCTCGTAGGTCAGGCCGAGCGTGCGTTCGAAGCCGCGCCGGAAGCCCTGCAGATGCCAGGCCGGGCTCTGGTCGGTGAAATACACGAAAAGCTGCGGCACTTTCACCACGATCCCCTCGCGCTGGGCCTGCGCGCGCAGGTTGCCGACGAAGCGCTGTTGCTGCTGCATGACCTCCTCGCGCTGGTGCAGCTCGATGCGGGTGACGTCGGCGGCGAGCACCGTGGAGCCAGCCGCCAGGCCGGCCAGAGCGAGGGTCAGAAACAGGAGTGATCGCATATCCGGGAGTATATCGTTTCCCGGTCGGCGGCCGGTCGATGGGCACCGGATGGCCTTCCGCCACCGGACGCGGCGCGGGGCTCGACAAGTCAATGGCGGTTCCGGCCGGCTTGCTCCGCAAGCTCTTTCGCCGGGACCGGCTTCCCGCCCCTTTGGCCTGGGGCGATCCCACGCCCGACGGGGTTGGACCTGTCGAGGTCGTACCGATCAGGTGCGGGCAACGCCCAGCCTGTGCCGGAGATGCCCGGTAATTCGACCGAGGGGGAACGAAGACGCAGGCAGCATTCCGTTAAGCTCGCACGGCAAACTGGGCCTGCGGACCGACCGCGTCTCTAAGGAGCGCTTTTGCCTACTTTTGTCGCAACTGACAAAAGTGAGTCGCCGCAAGACCCCGCGAAGCGGGCCCGGGCGAAACAGATATTGACTTGTCGAGACCCGCACCATGTCCCGTGGTGCCAGCCTCGACCACAATCCAACGCATGACGCACCCCGACAAAGAGAGACGCCTATCGACAGGGCGACACGCGTAGCAGCTGGGTGAAGACATCCGAGATGTCGTCTGTCGGGGACGCGGCCCCGACCCACGCGGGACGCCGTCGGGGGTCTTCCCTTCCTTCCGACCTGTAGAATCATCTTTCCGCTACAATGCCGCGCCCATGTCGAAGCCCGCCATCAAACTCAACCCGGCCCAGCACGCCGCGGTCACCCATATCGACACGCCGCTGCTGGTCCTGGCCGGGGCGGGCTCGGGCAAGACGCGCGTGATTACCGAGAAGATCGCGTGGATGATCGACAAGGGCCACTACGGCGCGCGCGAGATCGCGGCGATCACCTTTACCAACAAGGCCGCGCGGGAGATGAAGACCCGTATCGGCAAGCGCCTGGGGCGCAAGAAGATCGAGGGCCTGACCATCTCGACCTTTCACTCCCTGGGCTGGGCGATCCTGCGTTCGGAACCCGAGGCCGCCGGCCGGCGCAAGGGCCTGAGCATTCTCGATCAGCATTCGGCCGGCGACCTGGTGCGCGAGCTGCTGCCCTCGGGCGCGCGCAGCGACATGGTCTACGCCGTGCAGGCCGGCATCGGCCGCTACAAGGACGCCGGGCTGAATGTCGAGCAGGCGCATGCGGCGGCAACCAGCGAGAACGCCGCGCGCGCGGCCGAAATCTACGCCGGCTACCAGGAGCGCCTGGCTGCGCTCAACGCCGTGGACTTCGATGACCTGATCTCGATTCCGGCGAAGATGCTCGAGGACCCCGTCATTCGAACGCGCTGGCGCCACAAGCTCAAGTACCTGCTGGTGGACGAATACCAGGACACGTCCGAGGCCCAGTACCGCCTGCTCGGCAAGCTCGCCGCCGACACCGGCGCCTTCACGGCGGTGGGCGACGACGACCAGTCGATCTACGGCTGGCGCGGCGCGCGGCCGGAAAACCTGGTCAGCCTCAGCAAGGACTGGCCCAATCTGGAAGTCGTCAAGCTCGAGCAGAACTACCGCTCCACCGGCTACATCCTGACCGCCGCCAACTCGGTGATCGCCTGCAACCCGCACGCTTTTGGAAAGAAGCTCTGGAGCCAGCTCGGCCCCGGCGATGACATCCGCGTGATCGAATACGCCGACGACAGCGACGAGGCCGAGGGCATCGCCCGCGACATCCTGACCCTGCACCACGGCGGCCGGGCACGCTGGGGCGAGATGGCCGTGCTGTACCGCTCGAATTTCCAGGCCCGGGCCATCGAACAGCAGCTGCGCGAGAACGCCGTGCCCTATGTGGTCTCCGGCGGGCCGAGCTGGTTCGATGCGCGCGAAATCCGCGACGGCCTGGCCTACCTGCGCGCGCTGGCCAACCCCGACGACAACCCGGCGTTCATGCGCGTCATCAATACCCCGCGACGCGGCTTCGGCTCGACCGCCATGGCGCGCCTGGCCACCTATGCCGACGCGGTCGGCAAGAGTCTGTTCGAGGCCGGACTCGACCCGATGTTCCAGAACGAGCTCAACCAGCCGGTCGCGCGCGCCCTCAGAGGCTTCACCAATCTGCTGATCGACTTCAACCATCGCCTCAGCGAGGACGGCATCGGCCAGACCTACCGCGAGATGCTTGACCATATCGGCTATGTCGACTGGCTGATCGAGCAGGATGACGACCCGAAGAAGGGCGAGCGCCGCAAGCGCAATCTGGACGATCTCTGCGGCTGGGTCGAGCGGCTGGAAGCCGACACCGATTCGCTCGCGGAGCTGATTGCCAGGGTCTCCCTGGCGGCCGGCCCGGATGATGACCGCAACGAGGGGGCGGACCTGGTCCGCCTGATGACCCTG
>CAZSGS010000177.1:0-5728 GCA_964606365.1 uncultured Wenzhouxiangella sp.
CGAGGAGGAGGCCGACTTCGTGATCGCGCGGATCCGCGACTGGCTCGAGCAGGGCGGTGCGGCGTCCGAAGCGGCCGTGCTCTACCGCTCCAACGCCCAGTCACGCCTGTTCGAGCACCAGCTGCTCGCCGAAGGCATTCCCTATCGCGTCTACGGCGGCCAGCGCTTCTTCGAACGCGCCGAAATCAAGGACGCCATGGGCTACCTGCGCCTGGTCCACAACCGCGGCGACGATCCGGCTTTCGAGCGCGTGGTCAATGTCCCGGCCCGCGGCATCGGCGAGCGCACGGTGGCCGCCATACGCGAGCGCGCTCGCGCGGACGGCACTTCGCTGTTCGCCGCCGCCACCGCGATGCGCGACAGCGGTGCCTTCGCCGCGCGCGCCGGCAATGCGGTCGCCCAGTTCCTGCAGATCATCGACGATCTCGACCAGCGCACCCGCGACGCCTCGCTGGGCGAGTTGATGTCGGCCGTCGTGGAGACGGCCGACCTGGCGCGCTGGTACCGCCAGCGCGAGGCGCCCGACCGCGCCGAATCGCGGGAGGAAAACCTGACCGAACTGATCCGCGCCGCCGAGACCTTCGACCAGCCGCTCGAAGACGAACAGTCGGGCCTGAGCCCGCTGGCCTCCTTCCTGGCCCAGGCCGCGCTCGAAGCCGGCGAACACCAGGGCGAAAAATGGCAGGACTGCGTCCAGCTGATGACCCTGCATTCGGCCAAGGGCCTCGAGTTTCCGATGGTCTTTCTCTCGGGCATGGAAGAAGGCCTGTTTCCGCACCAGAAGTCGACCGAGGAGCCCGGACGCCTGTCCGAGGAACGACGGCTGTGCTACGTCGGCATGACCCGCGCCATGCAGCGCCTGTACCTGACTTACGCCGAGTCGCGCATGCTGCACGGCCAGACCTCGACCAGCTATCCGTCGCGCTTTCTCGACGAGCTGCCCGAAGAACTGATCGAGCAGGTCCGGCCAAGGGCCGCCCGGTACGCCGGCACCGCCTTCGGCGGCGGCGCGATGTCGCAGCCCGGGCCGGAGCACGACTTCAATCTGGGCTCGACGGTCAGCCACGAGCGCTTCGGCATCGGCACCGTGGTCAACCTGGAAGGCAGCGGCCCCAACTCGCGCGTTCAGATCAACTTCGAGACCGCCGGCCAGAAGTGGCTGGTATTGTCCTACGCCAACCTCGAACGGCTGGACTGATGGAAGCCATCGAGCTGCTCGGCGGGCGCGTCACCGGCTTGCGCTGGCGTGAGGGCAAGCTTCCCGTCCTGGCGCTGCACGGCTGGCTCGACAACGCGAATTCCTTCCTGCCGCTCGCCGAGCACCTGGACGGCCTCGATCTGGTGGCCATCGATTTTCCGGGCCACGGCCTGTCGGCGCCGCGGCCGGACGGTGTGCGCTACCACTTCGACGACTACAGCTTCGACGTGCTCGCCGTGCTCGACGACCTGGACTGGGAGTACGCCAACCTCCTCGGGCACTCCCTCGGCGGCGCGGTATCGACGCTTGTGGCGGCCGCCGCCCCCGAACGCGTGCGTTCGATGGCCCTGATTGAGGGCCTGGGCCCGCTCTCGGCCCCTGCCGACAAGACGGCTGCGGGCTGGCGCAAAGCCGTGGCCCGCTCCAAGCCGCGACAGCGGCGCGTTCACGAAACGCGCGATGCCGCCATCGCTGCGCGACAGCAGGGCAGCGACCTGACGGACGACTCCACCCGCCTGCTTGCCGAGCGCGGCCTGATCGAAGTCGACGGCGGCTGGCAGTGGCGCCACGACCAGCGCCTGACCTGGCCCACCGCGCATCGATATACCGAATCGCAGGTACTCGACCTCATTGCCCATATCGAATGCCCGGTACTCAATATCCATTCCGAGGCGGGGGCGGGCCTGATGATCCCCCGCATGTACGATCTGAGACTCGCCGCCCTGCGCCACCGCAGCGGCACGCTGCCCTGTCCCGGCGGACATCACCTGCACATGATCCACCCCGAACGCATTGGCGCGAACATCCTGGAGCACTTTCATGACCCTGCCTGACAACCGTCGGCGAATTCCCGCCGAGGAGCGTTTGATCTTCGCGCTCGACGTTCCCGACATCGACCGCGCCCGAACCCTCATCCGGCAACTCGGTGATCACGTACGCTTCTACAAGCTCGGGCTCGAGTTCTTTCTCAGCGGGCACTACTTCGACCTGGCCGACGAGCTCAAGCAGGCCGGCAAGCGCGTGTTCGCCGATCTCAAGCTGTTCGACATTCCGCCGACCGTAGGCCGGGCAACCGCCCAGCTGGCCCGGCGCGACGTCGATTTCCTGACGGTGCACGGCAACGACGGCATGCTCGCAGAAGCCGTCGCGAACCGCGGAGCAATGGGCATCCTGGCGGTTACCGCGCTGACCAGCCTGGACCGGGGCGACCTGGACGACCTGGGATTCGAGTGCGACGTGGAGCGGCTGGTGCTCTCGCGCGCCCGCCGCGCCCTGGAGATCGGCTGCACCGGCGTGATTTCCTCCGGGCTGGAGGTGGCGGCGCTGCGCCGCGAGATCGACGATCGCCTGGTGGCCGTATGCCCCGGCATCCGCCCCGTGGAAAACCGCGACGAGCAGAAGCGCACGCTCAGCGCCGAAGCGGCCTTCGCGGCCGGCGCCGACTACATCGTAGTGGGACGCCCGATCCGGGATGCGGATGACCCTGCCACGGCAGCCGCCGGAATACAAGCAGATATTCTGCGTTTTTTCATGTAGTTATCGCATGTTTATAATCCACTTGATAAGGATGCGCCTCCCGTTATATGATTTCGTTCGAGGGAGGTGAATCGGTTTCTCGCATTTCGTTCGCGTCCCCGCGATCAACAACCAAGAAAGTCCTTTCCGGTTCGACCGGTTTCCGGGCCGCCTCCACGGAGGGGCCCGGTTTTTCTTTCCGCCGGCGGGACGATTCGTCCAGCCCGGCCGGATGGTAAACTTGCCGCCCCGAATCGTGGCCCTTCCATGCAGCGAACCAGCCCCTCAATCGGCCTGACCGCGCGACTCTATGGCGCGTGGCTGAACCTGCTCCGGCGCATCCTGCACTGGTGGGTCCGCTCGACCGTGCTGCCCGAAGACCTGTCCGAACTGGGCATCGACCCGGAGCGGCCGGTGTTCTACGTCCTCGATACCTATGCCCTGTCTTCGCTACTGATCGTTGAACAGGTATGCCGGAAGCTGGGCTGGCCGCGTCCGGCCGAGGCGTTCCGCGTCGGCGACGGCATGCTGCCGCGCTCCTACAGCGCCTCGCGCCGCTACGGCGGCTTCATCGTCCGCCGCCCGCGGCGTCGAAGGCATCCGCAGATGCTGCGCCAGGTGCTCGAACGGGCCGAGGCCGGGGATCTCGCGCGGGTCCAGGTCGTGCCGGTGACCGTGCTCATCGGCCGCGCGCCCGACAAGGAAGAGAGCATCTTCAAGATCCTGTTCTCCGAGAACTGGGCTGTTGCGGGCCGGTTGCGGCGGCTGTTCTCGACGTTCATCAACGGACGCGCCACGATGGTGCAGTTCGGAAAACCCGTGGACGTGGGCGAGGTGCTCGGCGAAACCGAGGACAGTTCCCAGGCCCTGGGTCGCATCAGCCGCGTGCTGAGGGTGCACTTCAAGCGCGTTCGCACCACAGCCATCGGCCCCGACCGCTCGCACCGCCGCACCCTGGTCGACCGGATCATCCGTTCGGAGTCGGTACGGCAAGCCATTGCGGCCAAGTCGCGTCGCGACGGTGTCAGCGAGGAGAAGGCGGAGCTGATGGCACGCAAGTACGCGCGTGAGATCGCGGCCGACTATTCCTACGCGTTCATACGAATCGCGGACTTGCTGCTGACCTGGTTCTGGAGCCGCATCTACCGCGGCGTATCGGTCCAGCATTTCAGCCAGTTCCGTGAAGCCCAGGCCGGGCACGAGATCGTCTACGTGCCCTGCCATCGCAGCCACATCGACTACATGTTGCTGTCCTACCTGCTGTATCACCGGGGATTCGTCCCGCCGCACATTGCCGCCGGGGTGAACCTCAACATGCCGATCGTGGGGCCGTTGCTGCGGCGCGGCGGTGCGTTCTTCCTGCGGCGCTCGTTTCGATCGCAACCGCTGTACGCGGCCGTTTTCAATCAGTACGTTACCTTGATCCTCGACCGCGGCGTGGCCCTGGAGTACTTCATCGAGGGCACCCGCTCGCGCACCGGTCGACTGCTCCCCCCGCGCGCCGGGATGCTCTCGATCACCGTGCGCGCCTTCCTGCGTGACCCATCGCGGCCCGTACTGTTTCAGCCCGTCTATATCGGCTACGAGCGCCTGGCCGAAGGCAGTTCCTACATCTCGGAACTGTCGGGCCAGCAGAAAAAGCCCGAATCCCTGTCGGACTTCCGTAACGTGATCAACATCCTGCGCAAGAACTACGGCGAGGTCACGGTCAGCTTCGGCGAACCGATCGAGCTCGACGCCATGCTCGACCGGCACAACCCGCACTGGCGCTCGGAGTCGTTCGACAACGGCAGCAAACCGCCCTGGCTCCCGCCGCTGGTCGACGACCTGGCCGAGCGAATCATGGTCAACATCAACCGCTCGGCCGACGTCAATCCGGTCAACCTGCTGGCGACGGCCCTGCTGGCCAGCCGCAAGCACGCGCTCGACGAGGACGACCTCGAGAAGATGATCGGTGTGCTGAAGAACGTCGTTCGCCTGAGCAGCTACTCCGATCGGGTCACGATTACGCGGATGACCCCGGGGCAGGTCATCGAATACGGCCTGGAGCTGGGCATTGTCGAGCGGCAGGAACACCGCCTGGGCAACATCATACGAACGGATGCGACGCGCGCGGTCTTGCTGACCTACTTCCGCAACAACACCGCCCACCTGCTGGCCATCAGCGCCTGGATCGCCTGCTGCTTCCTCAACACCCAGCGCGTGCGCCGCTCCCGCCTGCGCAATCTCAGCCGAACGGTCTATCCGTTCCTGCAGCGCGAACTCTTTCTGCCCTGGGCCGAAGAAGAACTCGACGGCGTGGTCGAGCGCTGTATCGAGGCGCTGATCGAGCTTCAGCTGCTGCGCGCGTCGGGCGACGATCTGCAGCGCGCCCCCGGCGGCAGCGACGAAAGCTACTACCTTCGCCTGCTCGGCGGTTCGCTGCTGCAGACCTTCGAGCGCTACTTCATCACCATGTCCGTGCTCGTGAAGAACGGCTCCGGCCTGCTCAATCGTCGGCAACTGGAGCAGCTTTGCAGCCTCTCTGCCCAGCGGATCTCCCTGCTGCACGAGTTCGAGGCCCCGGAGTTCTACGATCGCACCCTTTTCCGGCAGTTCATCGAGGCCATGTTCGAAAGCGGGTTCCTCTCGCGCGACGAGGACAACTGCCTCGTCTTCGGACGCCAGCTCGAAACCTTCGCCCGCGACGCCAAGCTGGTGCTCAGCAAGGAAATCCGCCACGCCATCATCCAGGTGACCCCCGAGCTGCTGGAGTTGACCGGCGAGGAGTAGATGCGGGCCGCGTTCCCGACGAACGAGTTATCCGCACACGCCGCTCCTGGCCGGCACATATTCGCAGCGGGCTGATGCGGCGCGGCCCCTCTGTTTGGGGGCTTCGCGGTCCGGGGCGTTAGGTAGGTTGGTGCCACCTGGCGCGGAGGTGGCCTCGACACGTCAACTGCGGTTTCGCCCGGGCCCGCTTCGCGGGGTCTTGCGGCGACTCACTTTTGTCAATTGCGACAAAAGTAAGCAAAA
>CAZSGS010000178.1:0-5724 GCA_964606365.1 uncultured Wenzhouxiangella sp.
CCTTCATGCCCCGTTACAGACGCTACTTCGGCGACAATTGCTGGGTCTTCCTGACGCTGACCTCGGGCGAGCGCCACCCCTGGATTCGCCCCGACTCGAGCAAGCGCCTCGTCCTCCACGCTTTCCGGGACGCCAAACGGCGATTGGGCTTTCGGCATCTCGCTCACGTGATCCTGGACGACCACATTCATTGGCTGCTGATCGCGGAAAGGGGCGCGAGAGTCCCCGACATCGTCTCGACATTCAAGCGTGAGGTCTGCTTTGTCAGAAAGCAGAAAGGGCTTTGTTGGAACAAGCTCTGGCAACATCGCTACTACGATCACATCCTGCGCGATGATCGCGATCTCTTCCGCCACCTGGATTACATCCACTACAACCCGGTCAAGCACGGCTACGCGGCCATGGCCTGCCAATACCGCTGGTCGAGCTTCCATGCATGGGTCGAACGCGGACAATACACGCAGACGTGGGGAACGACGGAGCCGCCGCACATTTCGGGCATGAATCCAGAGTAGGTCGGAGCCGCGTCCCCGACGGACGAGGTCCCCGTGGTCCGTGGGCCGTGGGCCGTTGTCCGTGGTCCGGACACCGGAAACCGCGGGATCGTAGGTCGGGGCCGCGTCCCCGACGGACGACGTGAGAGGGTCGGGTCACGCGTGAGCTACGCGTGTACCAACCATCGACCTCGTCCGTCGGGGATGCGACCCCGACCTACGTCAATCGCGCGTTGTGTCGGCACCGACCCCCGGCGCGGGCGGGTCGATCAATCATTCAACTCTTCCAGATCGCGGTAATGCGCCAGCGCTTCGGGATTGGCCAGCGCCGAGGTGTTCTTGACCTCCCGGCCGTGGATGACGTCGCGCACGGCCAGTTCGACGATCTTGCCCGAGACGGTGCGGGGGATGTCGGGTACGGCGATGATCTTCGCCGGCACGTGGCGCGGCGTGGCGTTGGCGCGCACGGTCTTGCGGATGCGCTCGCGCAACCCCTCGTCGAGCTCGACGCCGTCGCGAAGCCGCACGAACAGCACGACCCGCACATCACCCTCCCAGTCCTGGCCGACGCAGATCGACTCGAGGATCTCATCGAGCTTCTCGACCTGGCGGTAGATCTCGGCGGTGCCGATGCGCACGCCGCCGGGATTGAGCGTGGCGTCCGATCGCCCGTAGATCACCACCCCGCCCCGGGGCGTCAGCCGCGCAAAATCACCGTGCGACCACACGCCCTCGAACTTCTCGAAATAGGCCTTGTGGTAACGCTTGCCGTCCGGATCGTTCCAGAACTTCACCGGCATGCAGGGGAAAGGCATCGAGCAGGTCAGCTCGCCGGTCTCGTCTTCGACCACGTGCCCGTCGTCGGCGCGGATCTCGACCTTCATGCCCAGCCCGCGGCACTGCAGTTCGCCGCGGTAGACCGGCAGCAGCGGATTGCCCAGCGCGAAGCAGGACACGATATCCGTCCCGCCGGAGATCGAGCTCAGCTGCACGTCCTCGGCAACATCGCGGTAGACGTAGTCGAAGGACTCGGGCAGCAGCGGCGAGCCGGTCGAGAGAATGGCCTTCAGATGCTCGAGCCGGTGCGACTCGCGCGGCTTGATGCCGGCCTTGTCGCAGGCGGCGATCCATTTCGCGCTCGTGCCCAGCACCGAGATGCCGGCCTCGTCGACCAGGTCCCAGAGCACATTGCCGCTCGGATGGAACGGGGAACCGTCGTAGAGCACCACGGTCGACCCCACTGCCAGGCCCGAGACCAGCCAGTTCCACATCATCCAGCCGCAGGTCGTGAAATAGAACAGGGCGTCGTCGCGCCTGAGATCCGTGTGCAGCTTGAGCTCCTTGAGATGCTGCAGCAGCGTGCCGCCGGCGCCGTGGACGATGCACTTGGGCACGCCGGTGGTACCCGAGGAGTAGAGGATGTAGAGGGGCTGATCGAAGGGCAGCTGCGCGAACTCCACTTCTTCGGCGCGGTTGTCGGCAAACTCTTCCCACATCACGGCTTTTTCGAGTCCGGAAAGATCCGGATCGTCATCCATGTAGCCGGTCACCACGATTTGCTCGAGCGAAGGCATTCTGCCGGCCAGCTCGGCCACCCGGCCCAGGCAGTCGTGCACCTTGCCGTTGTACTGGTAGGCGGCGGCGACGAACAGCACTTTCGGCTCGATCTGGCCGAAGCGGTCCATCACCCCCTGCACGCCGAAATCGGGCGAACATGACGAGAACACCGCGCCGATGGAGCTGGCGGCCAGCATCGCGATGACGGTCTCGGGCAGGTTGGGCAGGTAGGCGGCCACGCGGTCGCCCTCTTCCACGCCCATCGCCCGCAACGCCGCGGCCACCCGGGCCACCTCGGCGTAAAGCTCGGCGTAGCTGATCTTCCGGTGCACGCCGTCCTCGTTGGCGAAGACCAGGGCCGTGCGATTGTCATGACAATCGTCGCGGAACTTCAGCAGGTTCTCGGCGAAATTCAGCCGCGCCTGCGGGAACCAGCGCGTGCCCGGCATGGCCGGCCAGTTCTCGGTCACGTCGTGGCCGCGGGTCTCGGCCACCACGTCGCCGAACTCCCACATCGCCTTCCAGAAGTCCTGCGGATGGTCCACCGACCAGCGATACAGCGTGTCCCAGTCGTGTACGTGCGGGTCGAGCTGCTGGTTGATCAGCTGGATGAAACGCGACAGGTTGGCCCGGGAACGTCGCTCGGCCGACGGCCGCCACAGGGGTTCGGTCATGGTCTTTGCTGCTATCCGTTGGAAATCCAGCCTCAAAGGGTACCCAACTCCACCCATGATCGTCACCTGTACTTTGGTGCGTTGCCGTCCCCCGCGCAGCGATACTGGCGTAGAATTCGGGCTTTCCCGAACGACTGATGACCATGATGAAGCAGATCGCAACGCTCTTGCTGCTGGTCGCCCTTGCCGTTCAGGCACAGGCCCAGAACCCACACGTCTGGCTGGACACCGATGTCGGGCCGATCATCGTCGAACTTGACCCCGGCGCCGCCCCGGAAACGGTCGACAACTTCCTGCGCTACGTCAACGACGGCTTCTACGACGGCCTCATATTTCACCGTGTCGATTCCGGGTTCGTGATCCAGGCCGGCGGATTCGACTCGAACCGTGAGTTCCGGGAGCCCACCTACTCTCCGATCGCCAACGAGGCGGACAACGGCCTGAGCAATACCCGGGGCACGATCGCCATGGCCCGAGCCGAGGATCCCGACTCGGCAAACTCGCAGTTCTTCATCAATCTGGAGAACAACGACTTCCTCGACCCGGGAGAGGATACCGAGGCCGGCTACGCCGTATTCGGCGAAGTGGTGACCGGCCTATCCACCGTCGAAGCCATTGAATCGCTCGAGACCATCGATGCCAGCCAGACGCAGGACTCCCGGTTCGCCCAACTGCACGACTACCCCTACAATCCACCGGTCATCCGACGCGCTGTCGAGACCGACGGATTCCCGGTCATGCCCGACCACAGCGGCTCCTGGTACGATCCCCAGACCGCCGGCGTCGGCTTCAACATCGAGATCGCCGACGGCAACGACGGCCAGGGCCCGATCGCCAACGTCTACTGGTACAACTTCGACGAGCAGCGCCAGTTCTGGCTGGTCGGCAGCACGCCCTTCGACTACGGCGACACCGAGGTCACGGTCGACCTGTCCAGTCACCCGGCCGACGAGGAAGGGATCGGCTTCCAGAACCCGCCCGAGTCGGACTTCTCCAGCTACGGCACGCTGACGCTGAGCTTCAGCGACTGCACCAGCGGCACCGTCGCCTACGACATGCCGGGCTACGGCAGCGACGAGATCGCCATCGAGCGCCTGTCGCGTCCCGACGACTACACCTGCGAGGGCTGAACGCGACCATGACCGCCCTGCTGCGCATCGAGCATCTCGACAAACGCTACGCGGGTGGCCTGCACGCCCTCAAGTCGGTCGACCTCGACATCGAGCACGGCGAGATCTTCGCCCTGCTCGGCCCCAACGGCGCCGGCAAGACCACGCTGATCAACGTCATCTGCGGCATCGTCACGCCCACCTCGGGCACGGTGACCGTCGACGGCTACGACACCGTCCGCGATTTCCGCTACACGCGCCGACACACCGGCCTGGTGCCGCAGGAGCTCTACACCGACATGTTCGAGACCGTGTTCGACACGGTCAGCTTTTCGCGCGGGCTGTTCGGCCTCGCGCCCGACCCGGCGCACATCGAACGCGTGCTGCGCGATCTTTCCCTGTGGGACAAGCGCGACCACGCCATCATGACGCTCTCGGGCGGCATGAAACGGCGCGTGCTCATCGCCAAGGCCCTGGCGCACGAGCCCAAGCTGCTTTTTCTCGACGAACCCACTGCCGGCGTCGACGTCGAACTGCGGCGCGACATGTGGCGCATGATCGAAAAACTGCGCGGCACCGGCGTGACCATCGTGCTGACCACCCATTACATCGAGGAAGCTGAACGCATGGCCGACCGCGTCGGCGTGATCCGCCGTGGCGAGATCATCCTGGTCGACGACACCGCCTCGCTGATGAAGAAACTCGGCCGCAAGCACCTCAGCCTGCACCTGGAAGAACCGATGAACCGGCTGCCCGAGTCACTCGACGACTGGTCTCTCGCCCTGGCCAACCAGGGGCGAAGGCTCGACTACAGCTTCGCCGCCGAGGAAGAGCACGCCTGCGTACCCGCCCTGCTCAAGCGCCTGCAGGCCGAAGGCATCGAGTTCACCAACCTCAACACCCGCCAGAGCACGCTCGAGGAAATCTTCGTCGACCTCGTTCACGAAGACGACGAAATGGCGGAAAACGAGACGGCCGGGGAACGCCTGGAATGAACGCCCCGATATTCAACCTGCGCGGCACCTGGGCCATCTACAAGTTCGAGATGGCGCGCTTCAAGCGCACGCTGTGGCAGAGCCTGGCCACACCCATCCTCACCACCGTGCTCTACTTCATCGTGTTCGGATCCGCCATCGGCTCGAGGATCGGCGAGATCGACGCGGTCGATTACGGCGCCTTCATCGTGCCGGGCCTGATCCTGCTGACCGTGTTCACCCAGAGCCTCAACAACGCTTCGTTCGGCATCTACATGCCGCGCTTTTCGGGCACCATCTACGAGATTCTTTCCGCGCCCGTATCCACGGCGGAACTCGTCCTGGCCTACGTCGGTGCCGCGGCCACCAAGTCGGTGCTGCTGGGGATCATCATCCTGCTCACCGCGCAGCTGTTCGTCGACCTGCATATCGGCCAGCCGGTGTGGATGCTGCTCTACCTGCTGATGGTGGCGTTCGCGTTCAGCCTGGCGGGGTTCATCATCGGCATCTGGGCCGAGGGCTTCGAGGCCCTGCAGTTCATCCCCATGCTCGTCGTCACCCCGCTCACATTCCTCGGCGGGGTGTTCTACTCCATCGACATGCTGCCCGAGACCTGGCAGACGGTGAGCCTGTTCAACCCCATCATCTACATCGTCTCGGGTTTCAGATATTTCTTCTTCGGCTCGGGCGACGTCAGCGTCTGGGTCAGCCTCGCCGCCCTGGCCGGCTTCATCGCCGTGTGCCTGGCGATCGTGTCCTGGATCGTGCGAACCGGGCACCGGTTGAAAACGTAGCGGCCGGTCGTCGCGATGTCGGATCGAAGGCCGCGTAGGTCGCGGTCGCATCCGCGACGGACGACGATTCGGCCTTGTTCACGCGTCGCCATGCGTGATCAGACCCTCTCACCTCGTCCGTC
>CAZSGS010000179.1:0-5721 GCA_964606365.1 uncultured Wenzhouxiangella sp.
GGACGGCAGGACTCGAACCTGCGAATGCGGGGATCAAAACCCCGTGCCTTAACCAGCTTGGCGACGTCCCTGCAAGGTGAAAACGTTCCGGCCAGTGATCCGGTTTCGGCGACACCGGACAGGATGGCGGGCATTATAACGATTTTTTACCGAGCTTCGACCCCGAAGCGCCAATCCGCGATAAAGATCCGCACGCGGTAGTCTCCGGAACGGGCTTCCATCCGGGTCGGCAACAGTTCCTCCTCGAAAGTCTTGAAGTGCTGGTAGTCGAGGGTCCAGATCGGACCGTGCACCCCGGCGAGCGTACCGTCTTCGGCAAAACGCAGATCACCACCGGCCGGCGGCACGAGGCCGCGAATCCACCACGACAGCGCATGGACGGGTATCGGCCAGCCGACCGCCTCCTCCACGAGGGGATCGGGATGTTCCCCCGTCAAGCGGCCGACTTCGCTGCCATCGAGCACCGACCGCCCGGGCGAGAACCGCAGCCGCCATTGCCGCCCCCCCGGCGGAGGTACGCAGGTGGATCAGGTGTTCTTCTCCCTCACTGCGCCAGGTGAACCCCAGCGACCCGCCGCGCTCACCGTCGTGCAAACCGACGCGGCCCGTGATGCGCCAGTCGGACTGAGCCTCGAACCAGGCCTCGCGCTCTTCCAGCCAGGCGCCGGCCGGACGCTGCTCGCGCGCCGCGCAGGCCGCGAGCAGCAGGCAGGCGGCAGACAGGAGCGCGATTCGCGGAAATACCGCGAAGGCCCGCTTCACGGCAGGCGTTCCAGGCGCTCGAGCGTAGAGCGCAGGTAGTCGTCTTCGGGGTAGGCCGCAAGCGCGCGCTCGGCCAGCTCGTCGGCTTCGTCGCTTCGACCGAGTCCGTCGAGCACTTCGATCAGGTGCGCCATGATCTCCGGGTTCTCGTCGCCCTCCAGGGCGCGGCGCAAGTAGTCCACGGCTTCCTCGGCCCGGCCCAGGCGGTAGAGCACCCACCCCATCGAATCGAGCGTGGCGGGGTCGTCGGGGTCGAGTTCCAGCGCACGGGAGATCAGGCGATACGCTTCCTCGTGGCGATCGGTAAGGTCCGTCAGCGTGTAGCCCAGCGCATTGAGCGCCATGGCGTTCTCGCCGTCGATCTGGATGATTCGCCGCAGGTCCTGCTCGGCCAGATCGACGTTGCCGGCCGAGGCCGCGCTGAGCGCACGGGCATAGAGCAGTTCCGTATTGCCGGAATCCTCCGCCAGCGGCGGGCCGAGCAACTCGATCGAGGCCTCGGCGCGACCGTTGCTGCGTAGCAACTCGGCTTCGATCAACAAGCTGTCCAGGGCCAGGTCGTCGTCGTCGGAAGCCCGCAGCTCGGCCAGGATCGTGCGCGCGTCCTCGACCCGGCCAAGCCGGCCGAGAATCGCCGCACGACGCAGCTTCGACCGTTCCACTCGGGCGGGGTCGGACACGCGCTCGTACCACTCCAGCGCCGCTTCGTCGCGTCCGATCAACTCGGCCAGTTGCGCGACAAGAAAGGAATGGGCTTCACCGCGCCGGTCCTGAGGCAAGTCGCGCAGGTCTTGCCAGACCGCATCGGCCCGGGCGTCCCGCTCCATGCGAACCAGGTAGGTTCCGAGCGTATAGAGCGTCTCGCTGTCGGCCGGCAAGCCTTCGAGCACTTCGAGGGCGGCTTCGTCGCGTTCGAGCTGCCGCAGGACTTCGGCCTCGGCCAGGGCCGTCGAGACGTCATCTGGATCGCCGGCGCGCGCGCGCCGGTAGAGCGCCAGGGCCTGCTCCAGGTCCTCCGCATCGACGGCCAGCTGCGCGGCCCAGACCAGGTGATCCGGGCTGCCACTCTTCTCGGCGCCAGCCAGCGCACGCTGCAGGGATTCCTCGGCCCGGTCCTGCCGCCACAGCAGAATGCTGTCCGCGTGAGCGATTTCGCCGGCGGGGGCGCTGTCGCCACGTTCTTCGACGAGCCGATCGAACACCTCGCGGGCCACCCGGTCGTTGCTGGTGGCGGCCAGCACCATGGCGGCCCGGCGCCACCAGCGCGGATCGGCCGCGTCGCTCTCGCGATCAAGCCATCCGGCCAGGTCCGACGCGGCCTGCTCGGATCGGCCCAGGTTCACTCGGGCTATAATGCCGACGTGATAAGCCGAGTCGGCATCCTGGTCCAGTTCGATCCACCGTCGAGCTGCAGAAATGACAGTCGGCCAGTTTTCCAGGCGGGCCGCCAGGCGGGTGACCATCTGCGCGATCTGCGGATCCTCGGAGACGCGGGCGGCGGCAAGGTACTCCTCGAGCGCCGATTCGTATTCCCCCACATCGACCAGTCGCTCCGCGGTGGCGATGTGAAGGGTCGCTTCCGATTCGGAGGATCGGGATTGAGCTTCGCCCTCCTGCTCCCGTTCCTGCCCGCTCGATGCACAGGCGCCGAGCAACAGGCACAGGCCGCCGATCAGCAATGCGTGCTTGATCTGCCGCGCGGCGGGTAGGAGAATTGTCTGTTTGTCCATGAACCGGTCCTGCATGTCGTTGTTCACCCTTGGTATCAGCCACCAGACCGCGCCGATCAGCATCCGCGAGCGGCTGGCGTTCACGGCTGACTCATTGCCGGAAGCCCTGGCTTCGCTGTCGGCGGTTCCGGGGGTGGACGGCTGCAGCATTCTGAGCACCTGCAACCGCACCGAGCTGTACATATCTTCGGAACAGGCTATCACGCGCAGCGTAATGGATTGGTTGCACCAGTGGCACGGCCTCTCGCCCGGCCAGTTCCGGGAACACGTCTACCAGCTCGAACACGCCGCCTGCACGTATCACCTGATCAAGGTGATTTCGGGAATGGATTCGATGATCATCGGGGAACCCCAGGTGGCCGGCCAGGCCAAGCAGGCCTGGCAGCTGGCCCAGCGCACCGACACCCTCGATACCCGGCTCGACCGGATGTTTCAGCACGCGTTCGCCGCCGCCAAGCGCGTTCGCAGCGAAACCGGGATCGGCCGCGACCCGGTCACCCTGCCCTTTGCCGCCCTGCGGCTGGCCCGCCAGATCTTCGGCGGCGTGGATTCGCTGCGTGTGCTCCTCATCGGCGCCGGAGAGATGATCGAGGACTGCGCGACGCACTTCCACGCCAGCGGCATGAACAGCCTGACCATCGCCAACCGCAGCGCCGAACGCGCCGGCCGGCTGGCCGAGCGCTTCGGCGCCCGCTCGGCGACGCTCGAGGCGCTGCCACAACTGCTGGAACAAAGCGACCTGGTGGTCGCGTGCACGGCCAGCCCGACGGCCATCATCGACCGCCAGATGTTCCGCGACGCACTGCGCAAGCGGCGACGCCGACCGATGTTCGCGCTCGACCTTTCGGTGCCGCGCAACATCACGGCAGACAGCAATCGTCTCGATGATCTCTACCTGTATACCATCGACGATCTGCGCGCCATCGTGGAGTCGGCGCAGCAGCAGCGCCAGGAATCCCTGCAACAGGCCAACGCCATCGTCGAGTCCGAAGTGTCGAGTTTCGAGCGCTGGCTGCGCCTGCAGGCGACTTCGAGCACGCTCAAGAACCTGCGCCGGCGGGCCCAGAGCGAGCGCGACGAGCTGCTCGAACGGGCCCGCCAGGAACTGGCCAGGGGCGGCGACCCGGAAGATGTCGTGCGAAAATTGTCGCATCGACTCACCAATCGCCTGCTGCACGGGCCGAGCATCCGGCTGCGCCAGGCGGCCGAGGCAGGCGACGAAGAGCTACTGGCCGCGGCGCGTTTCTACTTCACGCAAGAGGACACATGAACGAGGGCATGCGGCAGCGACTGGTCGAGGCCGGCGAGCGCTTCGAGGAACTCGAGCACCTGCTCGCCAGCCCCGACGTGATCGGGGACCGCCACCGGTTCGAGCAGCTCTCGCGCGAGTACGCCGAACTCGAGCCGGTGATTGCGGTTTGGCGCAAGTATCGCCACAACGAAGCCGCCGCGCGGGACGCTCGCGATCTGCTCGAAGCCAGCGATGGCGAGATGCGCCAGATGGCGCGTGACGAACTCGAGACGCTCGAGGAAGAAACGGAAGACCTGGAACGGAATCTGCAAAAACTGCTTCTGCCGCGTGATCCCAACGACGAGCGCAACATCTTCCTCGAGATTCGCGCCGGCACGGGCGGCCAGGAAGCGGGACTCTTCGCCGGCGACCTGCTGCGCATGTATGCCCGTTACGCCGAGCGGCGCGGCTGGAAGGTGGAGATCATGTCCGCCCATGAGAGCGAGGCCGGCGGCTACCGGGAGGCAATCGCACGCATCATCGGCAAGGGTGCCTGGTCGCGGCTGAAGTTCGAGTCCGGTGTACACCGCGTCCAGCGCGTGCCCGAAACCGAGTCACAGGGACGCATCCACACTTCGGCCTGCACGGTGGCCGTCCTCCCCGAAGTCGATGACGTCGAGGCGGTCGACGTCGATCCCAACGACCTGCGCGTGGACACCTTCCGTTCCTCCGGCGCCGGCGGCCAGCACGTCAACACGACCGACTCCGCCATACGCATCACGCACCTGCCCAGCGGCATCGTGGTCGAGTGCCAGGACGAGCGCTCGCAGCACAAGAACCGGGCGCGCGCCATGAGTCTTCTCAGCGCTCGTCTCTACGAGGCCCGGGTGCAGAAGCAGAAAGACGAGCGCGCGGCCGAGCGCAAGCTGCAGGTGGGTACGGGCGACCGATCGGAGCGAATTCGAACCTACAATTTTCCGCAGGGCCGGGTCACGGACCATCGCATCGGTCTGACCCTGTATGATCTCGACAAGATCATCGAAGGCGAGATCGATGCCGTCGTCGAACCGCTGGCCGAGGCCCACCAGGCCGAATTGCTGGCCGAGTTGACGGCCCATACCCACTAAAACCGTGCTGCCCGGACGGATGTACCAGACCGAGATCACCATCGAAACCGCCGGCCGCGACACGCTCGATATCACCGAGCGCATCGCCCGCGAGGTGTCGGCCAGCGGTATCGCGACCGGGCTGTGCCATGTCTTTGTCAAGCACACCTCGGCGTCGCTGATGATCAACGAGAACGCCGATCCGGACGTACAGCGCGACCTCGAAACCTTCTTCGCCGACCTGGTGCCCGACGGCGACGCACGATTCGTCCATCGCGCCGAGGGCGACGACGACATGGCCGCACACCTGCGGCTGGCGCTCACGCACAGCGACCTCACCATCCCCGTCGGCGACGGGCGGCTGGCCCTCGGTACCTGGCAGGGGATCTTCCTGTGGGAACACCGATACGAGCCGCATCGCCGCCACATCGTGATCACGGTCCGGTAGATACCCTTTCTGCGCAAGGCCTCGAGAAATCGGAGCCCGGGGCGCCCTGGTCGATGCCCGAGTTCGCATGGCCCGAGTGCGAGTCTCGAAATCCGATAGATTCATTACCCATGACTTATATTAGCGTTATATAATACGATCGCCAATAGCCAGAAAAGGAGCGAACGACCATGGAGCTGGACCCCCTTCTGCTGTCGAGAATCCAGTTCGCATTCGTGGTGTCATTCCACGCCATCTTCCCGGTCTTCACGATCGGTCTGGCGTCTTACATCGCGGTTCTCGAAGGCCTCTACTACCGCACGCAGCGCCCCGTCTACCTGCGCCTGTCCCAGTTCTGGACGAAAGTATTCGCCCTGGTCTTCGGCATGGGGGTGGTCTCGGGCATCGTCATGTCCTTCCAGTTCGGCACCAACTGGAGCAACTTCTCCTACGCCACGGCCAACT
>CAZSGS010000180.1:0-5709 GCA_964606365.1 uncultured Wenzhouxiangella sp.
GGGCTGTGCTTTCTTCTTTCTCTTCTTGCCGTCGGGCTTGCCCTGGTGACGATGCGGACTGCCGACCGCCTTGTCGGTGCGCTTGCCGCCGTGCTTGTGCGCTCTCGCTCGCCCGCGCTTGCCGTCTTCGTCTTCCTCGTCCGAACCGCCGAAGATACGCTGGAGGATCGATTTCAGCCAGGCGCCGAAACCGCCGCTGCGCTTACGGGTGGGCGCCGGGGCCGTCGTGCGCTGAATGCCGCTGACCGCAGCAGGCTTGGGCGCGGGTCCGGGCTGGGCTTCTGCCTGTGCCGGGAGCGATTCCAACTCGTCGCCGCTGGGCAGCGCATAGCTGGGTTCCTCGATCGACTCGCTGGTGCGAAGTCTCTGGATCTCGAATCGCGGTGTTTCCAGCCAGCGGTTGGCGACAACCGTGATTCCGACCTTGGTGCGCGCCTCGATCTCTTCGGTTGCCTGGCGCTTCTCGTTGAGCAGGAAGTTGGCGACGTCGATCGGCGCCTGGACGATCACGCGCGAAGTGTGCTCCTTCATCGATTCTTCTTCGGCCAGGCGCAGGATCGAAAGTGCGAGGGATTCGATCGAGCGGATCGCACCGTAGCCGTCGCAGCGTGGGCAGGTGATGTAGCTGGATTCGCCCAGCGAGGGGCGCAGGCGCTGGCGTGACATCTCGAGCAGGCCGAAGCGAGAGATGCGACCGATCTGCACCCGCGCCTTGTCCATCTTCATCGCCTCGCGCAGGCGACTCTCGACCTGGCGCTGGGCGTCCTTGCTCATCATGTCGATGAAGTCGATCACGATCAGGCCACCGAGGTCGCGAATGCGCAACTGCCGTGCGATTTCGTCGGCCGCCTCGAGGTTGGTCTGGAGCGCCGTCTCCTCGATATCGGCACCCTTGGTGGCGCGCGCGGAGTTGATGTCGATCGATAGCAACGCCTCGGTGTGGTCGATCACCACAGCGCCGCCGGAGGGCAGGCGCACCTCGCGGGCAAAGGCCGACTCGATCTGGCTTTCGATCTGGTAGCGCGAGAACAAGGGCGTATCGTCGCGGTAGAGCTTGAGCTTGCGCAGGTTGTGGGGCATGACCTGCTGCATGAACTCGCGGGCGTCCTCGAAGACTTTCTCGTCGTCGATCAGGATCTCGCCGATGTCATCGCGCAGGTAATCGCGCAGCGCGCGGATGATCAGGTTGCTTTCCTGGTAGATCAGGAAGGGCGCTTTCTTGCTCCCGGCTGCTTCCTTGATCGCGTTCCACAGCTGCAGCAGGTAGTCAAGGTCCCACTGCAGTTCCTCGCGCTCGCGACCGACACCGGCGGTGCGCACGATGCAGCCCATTCCGCCGGGAATCTCGATTTCGCTGAGCGTATCGAGCAGTTCCTTGCGCTCGTCGCGCGTGATCTGTCGCGATACGCCGCCGGCGCGAGGATTGTTGGGCATCAGCACCAGGTAGCGGCCGGCCAGCGAAACGAAAGTGGTCAGCGCCGCGCCCTTGGTGCCGCGCTCCTCCTTGTCGACCTGGACGATGATTTCCTGTCCGCCCTGAACCGCATCCTTGATCTCGATGCGTTCGCCGGACTCCATCGCCTTGATGGCCGTTTCGCTGAAGTACTCACGGCTGATTTCCTTCATCGAAAGAAAACCGTGACGCTCGGAACCGAATTCCACGAAGCAGGCGTCGAGACTCGGCTCGACCCGCGTGATTCGACCCTTGTAGATATTCGACTTCTTCTGCTCCTGGGCGGGCACCTCGATATCGAGGTCGAGCAGGGTCTGGCCATCTGCAATGGCCACGCGCAACTCTTCCGGCTGAGTTGCGTTGATCAGCATGCGTTTCATTGTTTTTTCCTCCGGCGCTCCCGACCGCCCCGTGCTGGGGGCTTTGAGAAGCAGATGCCGGATACCGCCAGGCTCCGTGAACGGGAACCGGAGCGGGCCAACCAGCCTGTATCGATTGTCGCCGGGACAGTTGACCCGGATACTTCCTCGAGCGCCGCGTTCGCGTTGCGGCGGGTCTGGCCTGCATGCGGCCGCGCGAGGCGCTGGCCTGCAATATCCAACTCTGCACCCGGCAACCCATGCAACGGTCGATCCGGGAGCGCATGTTCTTCAGTTTGAGGCCGCCGGAAGTCTTCGCATTCTCTGCGGACACCGGCGGCGCGCCTTATGTCTATCTGCCGCAGCCGGGACGAAACCGCCCGCCTGCCGAGCAAATCGAAATGATCCCTTGGAGGACCGCTCCCGGAACTGGCCGAGGCCGGCCGGGAGTTGAGCAAATGGTTCTGGCGGCGAATGCCCCGCCTGGCCTCTCGGGGCCGCGCCAATGCCGCTTGTGTCGGCACGGGCATGTGTGCCAGCATCCGCGATCGGGTTCATGCGAGTCCGAGCGTGACCGCGACCGAATTCTCCGGCAGGACCACGCATGCGCCTGATCCTGCTATTTTATCATTGATCGCCCTGCGACGATAGTCATCGTCGACTACCCATTTCACCAACCAAGGGAGTGCGATGAACGGCAGTACGAAGGCGAAAGGCGTCCGACACGTGACCGTCGGCGGCGATCGCGATGGTCAGAGGCTGGACAACTTCCTGATGGGTGAACTGGGTGCGGTGCCGCGCGGGCTGGTGTACCGCCTGGTGCGGACGGGGCAGGTACGGGTCAACGGCCGGCGCGCCAAGCCGATGAAGAAGCTGCACGCCGGCGACGAGGTGAGGATTCCGCCGGTGGCCAGTCAGCCGCCCCAGGAGCGGCTCGTTCCCGAGGACATGGTCGAGCGCATTCGCGCGTGCATCATCGAGCAGAACGCGGACATCCTGGTGCTCGACAAACCGGCGGGAGTGGCCGTGCAGGCCGGCAGCGGGCTGAACTGGGGTCTGATGGACGTTCTGGCGCGCATGGGTGAAGGCTACCGACCGGTGCACCGACTGGATCGGGGGACCAGCGGCGTGCTGGTTGTGGCGCGAAACCATCGCGCCGCGCGTGAGCTGCAGCGGGCATTTGCCTCGCACGCGGTCGAGAAGCGCTACCTCGCGCTGCTGCAGGGGGCCCTCGAGCAGGACCGCGTGAGCGTGTCGGCGCCGCTGAAGAAGGTGCGGGATGCCAGCGGACAACATCGGGTCGTTCCCGCGCCGGACGGCCAGTCGGCGCTGACCCATTTCCAGGTGCTCGAGCGCCTGCCCGGCCACAGCTATGTCGAAGTTCGCATCGAGACCGGAAGAACGCATCAGATCCGGGCGCACGCCGCCAGCATCGATCATCCCGTGGCCGGGGACGGGCGGTACAATCATCACCCGGCTCCCGAGGGCCTGAAGCGGTTGTTTCTTCATGCGCACTACCTCGAGCTGCCCTGGCCTTCGGAGCAGGTCCTTTCCGCTCCGCTGCCGGGCGAGCTGTCCGCCGTGCTCGACCGAATCCGTTCGGGCGCTCGTTCGACCTGAAACAGGAACCCGCCAGAGAATGTATCAACCCCTGAGCGTTTACGTCGGCCTGCGCTATCTGCGCGCGAAGCGGCGCAACCACTTCATTTCCTTCATATCGCTCGTTTCCATGGGCGGCATCGCGCTGGGCGTGATGGTGCTGATTACCGTACTGAGCGTGATGAACGGCTTCGAGAAGGAATTGCGCGAGCGCATACTCGGCATGATTTCGCATGCCACCATCGAAGGTCGGGAACGACGACTGCCGGATTGGCAGTCCCTGCTCGAACAGGTTGACCGGCATCCCTCGGTGGTCGGCGCGGCGCCCTACGTGGAGCAGGAGACCCTGATCAAGGGACGCGCCACGGCCGGCGCGCAGGTACGCGGTATCGATCCGCGGCTCGAGCCCAGGGTCTCGGAAATCGATGAGCTGGTGCGCCACGAAGGTCTCGAGGCCCTGGTGCCGGGTGAGTGGCACGTCGTGCTCGGGGCCGGTCTGGCCACCCGCCTGGGTGTGCGCGAGGGAGACTCGGTGACCATATTCGCGCCGGAGATCCGGGCCACTCCGGCCGGAGTGGTGCCGCAGGTCAGGCGTTTCGAGGTGGCCGGAATTTTCGAGGCCGGCGTGCAGCAGTACGATACGGCGCTGGCCGTCATCCACTATCGCGATGCCCAGCGCCTGTTTCGGCTCGAGGACCAGGTTAGCGGCATCCGGCTCAAGTTCGACGACATGATGCGGGCCCGCTCCATCGCCTGGGAGTTGAGCGATGAGCTCGGTGGCATGCACAGCGTTCGCGACTGGACGCAGCAGCACGCCAACTTCTTTCGCGCTGTCAAGACCGAAAAGACGGTGATGTTCATCATCCTTTCCCTGATCATCGCGGTGGCCGCTTTCAATATCATCTCGACCCTGGTCATGGTGGTCACCGACAAGCAGGCCGATATCGCCATCCTCAAGACCATGGGCCTGGGACCCCGAAGCATCATGGGCATATTCATCGTGCAGGGCTCGCTGATCGGCATCATCGGAACCCTGCTCGGGATCGTTGCCGGGGTTGCCCTGGCCCTGAACGTCGAGGGCCTCGTCGCCTCGCTCGAGCAGTTCCTGAACACCGATTTTCTCTCCGCCGAGGTCTACTACATCAGCGATCTGCCGTCCGAGCTTCGCTGGGGTGATGTGGTCAAGTTCGGTACGGTCGCCCTGGTGCTGTCCCTGCTGTCGACGATCTATCCCGCCTGGCGGGCGTCACGGACCGAGCCGGTGGAGGCGCTGCGCCATGAGTGAGTTCGTGATTCGTGCACAGGGTCTGACACGGACCTTCGTTCAGGGCCGCACCGAGCTTCGCGTGCTCTTCGGCGTCGATCTCGACATCCGCGCCGGCGAGCAGGTCGCGATTCTGGGTGCCTCGGGCGTCGGCAAGAGCACGCTGCTTCATTTGCTCGGCGGGCTCGACAAGCCGACCGCGGGTACCGTCGAGGTCGCCGGCGAGGACATGGCCCGCGCCGATGAAACGCGCCGGGCGGCGCTCAGAAACCGCCACCTCGGCTTCGTCTACCAGTTCCACCATCTGCTGCCCGAATTTACCGCGCTGGAGAACGTGGCCATGCCGCTGCTGATTGCAGGCCGCAGCGCCGGGGAGGCCGAGGCGGGCGCCACCGCGTTGCTCGAGCGCGTGGGTCTCGGCGATCGACTGACCCACAAGCCGGGTGAATTGTCCGGCGGCGAGCGCCAGCGCGCGGCCGTGGCGCGCGCCCTGATCAACCGTCCGGCCTGCGTGCTCGGCGATGAGCCGACCGGCAATCTCGACGAGCGCAACGCCGCCCAGATCTACGAGCTGATGCTCGAGCTCAACCGCGAGTTCCGCACCAGCGTCGTCCTTGTCACCCACGACCCGCAGCTGGCCGCCCGCATGGATCGGCGCCTTGAGATGACCGGCGGCCAGCTCGTGCCCATCGACTGATTCATGGCGGGCGGGGGCGGGCGTGCGGCACTGGCCTTCGTGGGTGGATGCACGCTGGCGTCCTGGGTTCCGTCGCTGCCGGGGCTCGGCGTACTGCTCGCCCTCGGCGTCCTGGCGGGGATCGCCGTGGCGTTCGACGTCACGCGGCTGGCGGCGGTGTTCGTTCTCGGCGCCCTGTGGTTTCTCGCTGCCGCGCAGTGGCAGATCGACCGGCAGTGGCCGGCGGAGCTCGCCGGCGAGCAGGTGGACGTGACCGGCACAGTCGTCGATCTGCCGCAGCACGCTGGCCGCAGCACCGGCTTTACACTCCGTGTCGAGGAATGGCAGGGCGCGCACG
>CAZSGS010000181.1:0-5685 GCA_964606365.1 uncultured Wenzhouxiangella sp.
AGTTGCCCTGCCCGTCGACCAGCGGGTAGCGGTACGAGAAGGGCTGGGCCATGAGCACCATGGCCTCGTAGCAGGCCGAGTCGCCGTGCGGGTGGAACTTGCCGATGACGTCGCCGACCGTGCGGGCCGATTTCTTGTGCTTGGACGCCGCGCTCAGGCCGAGTTCGCTCATGGCGTAGACGATGCGCCGCTGCACGGGCTTGAGCCCGTCGCACACGCTGGGCAGGGCGCGGTCGAGCACCACATACATCGCGTAGTCGAGGTAGGCGCGCTCGGCGTAGGTGCGCAGGGGTTGCTTTTCGTAGTCGCCGGAAACAGGTTTGATTTCGCTCATGGCGGGGAATTGTCGCCCAAGACGGGCGACCTTGCCACAGCGATCGAGCCTGGCCCTGCCCGAGCACCGTTCGCCCGGCACTCACAGCGAGTCAGGTGGCCGCCGATCAGCTCAGAGCAACAGCCAGGCGATAACCGCGAAGGTCAGCAGGACACAGCCGACGGCAACCGTGTAGACCTTCACCGGCGTATTGTCGCCGGGCGACCTCGACGTCGGACGATCACCCTGAGGTGGCGGTGGCGCCTCGGTCGACTGCTTGAGCACATCGAGTACTTCGTCGGTGGTCTGGTCGTCGAAGTCGAACGGGTCGAAGCGACCGCGCCCGCGCTGCTTGAGCTTGTCGCGCAGGCTCCGATCGAGCGTCAGGTACTTCATGGCCCACAGCTTGAAGCGACGACGCTCGATCGGCCGCTTGCGCAACAAGGTGACGTCGCGGTGGCGTGGGTCCTCGTGGAGCTTGTTGTAGAGCTTCTCGACAACCTCGCGCTCTCCTTCCAGGCACTGGAAGAAGGTGTCGTTGCCGAAGCACAGCACACCACCGATTTCCCGGGGCTCGTTGTTGCGACGCGACTGGGTGAGAATGCGCCCGATCTCGGGTTCGACACCCAGACCGTCGGAATTGCGGGCAACGTTGGAACGGCTGGCATAGACCAGTTCGATCAACTCCGGCATGTGCGACTTCCCCGTTCGAAACATGAAGACTTCGAACAGGTTACGGACGAGCGAGTCGGCGTGAAGTGAAGGTGGTTCGAGGGCCCGCAGCTTGGGCCTGCAACGACCGCGGGCGAGACCGCGTCAGTCGGCCAGGTTGACGTCGCGCTGATCGCTGTCCAGCCACGCGATCACCTCACCCTCGTGCAGGAACTCGATGCGGTTCGTGTCGGGGTTGTGGCGCAGTGCAATCCCCGCATGGCCGTCGAGCTCCAGCGGGGCGCCGCCGGCCATGCGAATGGAATTCCCGCCCATGTCCAGGCCGATATCGAACTGCCCGCGCATCCACAGGCCGCGCCGACCGTGCGTGTGCCGGTCGAATTCGATACCGGTACGGTAATGGCCGGCGCCGGGCATGCCGGCCAGTCGCAGCCCGGCGACCCAGCTGCCGTCCATGCCGGGCGCCCACCACGGGTGGTCCTCCGGCAGCGGCCCCGTCTGGACCTGGAGCGCGGCGGCACCCCGGTGTGCCTTGTTCTGGATATTCAGGCCGACGAGGTAAGAGCGCTCATCGCCCATGTCGTAGGTCTCGATACTGCTGCCGATCGCGGCACCCGAACCGTGAGCGAACACGTCGGCGTGGTAGGCGGCCGCCCAGCCGGCCCCGCGCTTGTGGAGGTTGACGATGCTGCCGACGGCATCACCGCGATCGTGGTTGGTGTCGAGATTCAGGAAGAATGTCCAGGGATACGACGTGGTATCCGGCGGCACGTCGTTGTGCTGCTGCAGGCTCATCAGCGAATGGGTGTAGCCGGTATCGCCGGGATTGGGGGCATTGTTGTGGCGACGATAGTCGAGCGGCGCGCTGACCGGCAGGAACTGATCGGGGTCGACATTGCCGGCATCCGAATCATCGACGAAAAGGGCTTCCTGCGGGCCGATCTCGAGATGGGCCCAGTCGGGAAACGGAAAATCGGTCGCGGCCCAGGCCAGGCCGACGCACATTGTCGCGGCGAGCACGGCCGCGCGCCAGGGAAGGCGCCGCGGCAGGCCCTGGCTGCCCTGGTTGCGAACGAAGCGATCCAGGTCACGCCCGAGAATGCGCCGGTGTCGGCCGATCTCCATCGCGACCAGGCGACCGGCCGCAATCTCCGCTTCGATGTCGGCCACCGGAACCCGAAGCAGTTCGGCGGCCTGGTCCAGAGTCATGACGGACAGTGATCTCATGGCACACGACTCCTTCCGCGACTCAACATGAGAACAGAGTGTACAAGGGCCTGTCATCCCCGCCAATTCGCCGGAAAGATTCCGGATCGGGGTTGCACCCCGTCCGGGCCCTCAAGTCACCCGCTGCGCCAACGCTTCAACGCTTGACGAACCTCAGGGTAAAGCGGTCGCTCTCGCCGATTTCCCGGTACGGCTCCTCGTCCTCGCCCTCGGGTACGCGCAGGCTCGGCGGCAGGGTCCACACGCCGTTGGGGTGGTCCGCCGTGTCGTCCGGGTTGGCATTGATCTCGGCGGCCTCTTCGAGCACGAAACCGGACGATTCGGCGATACCCACCACCCAGCTCTGCTTGACGTAGCCGGTGCGCGGGTCGCTTTCGGCGTCTTCGGGCATGCGATGGCCGACCACGCCGAACACGCCGCCTTGCTTGAGGACTTCGGCGGCGGCTTCGGCCACGTCGCGGAAGGTGTCGTCGCCGGCATAGCTGTGCACGTTGCGGAAGGTCAGCACCATGTCGGCCGAACCGGGCTCGCCCAGGTCGCTCATCCCGGGCGGGTCGAAGGCGATGATCTCGACGTCACCGAATCGCTCGGCCGAGATGCGTTCCTGGTAGGTCGCCATGCCGGGCTCGTAGTAGCTCGGCGCGTCTTCCTTGTCCATATTCCAGTGAGCGGCGACCAGTTTGCCCTCCTCGGCCAGGTAGGGGCCCAGGATCTCGGTGTACCAGCCGCTGCCGGGCGAGATTTCCACCACGGTCATGTCCGGCTCGATGCCGAAGAAGGTCAGTGTCTCGTGGGGATTGCGGTACTGGTCTCGCTCGGCCTCGGCCGCCGGACGCTCGTCGCTTTCGATGATGCGCTCGAGTTTCTCGTCGGCCAGGGCGGGGGCGGCCAGCAGCAGGGCCGAGATCGCGAGACTGCTTGCTTGCAGTGCCTTCATGGTGTCACTCCAGTGTTGCCGTGAGTTGGAACAACCGGTGCCCGCTGGTTGCGTACTTGCGCTCGAACGGACTGATCGGCTCGTCAGTCCGGAAAGATACCACTTTCGCGTCGACGACTCCCGCCAGCGCGAGCGCCCGGGCGAACTCGTCGACATACAGCTCGAAATTGCTGCGAAGTATCAGCCGACCGCCCAGGCCGAGCAAGGCCGGAAAGGCGGGGTGGCCGTGCCAGCGGCGCTGGAGATGGGCCGGTTTGGGCCAGGGGTTGGGGTAGAGCAGGTAGTGGCGGGCGAGCGTCCAGCCGGCCTCGTCCATCAAGCGCCAGGTATCGGCCAGCTCGGCGCGAAGCAGGCGGGCGTTGGTCGGCAAGCCGGGCGCCTTGTCCAGGCGCACGGCGCTCTTGTCGACGCCGACGACCAGGCAGTCGGGATACCTGCGGGCCAGCAGGAGCGTCGACTCGCCGGTGCCGCAGCCCGAATCCAGAATCACGGGACGGCTGCCATCGAGCGAATCGACCAGCGACGAGAAGGCGCGCCGGCTGTAGTCGTGCACCGGCGATCGCCACCGACGGTGCAGGTGACGCAGCACGGTTTCCGCAAGCCGCCGGTGCGGACCGGTCTGAGAACTCCGTGGAATGCGCGAATCAGCCATGGTGCATGGCCTGGAGAATGGTGGGCCGTGAAGGACTCGAACCTTCAACCAATAGGTTAAAAGCCTACTGCTCTACCATTGAGCTAACGGCCCTGAAAGCAAGCCGCGTATGATAACCCCAGATTACCGGGCGCTCAACAGTCGGTGCCCTCCGATTCGTTGCGGTAGACCTCGAACGGTCGCTCGGCCTCCTGCATGACCGCCTCGCCGTCGCGCTCGATCGGAACGGCGACGACGCGCACGCTGCAGGCCTCCGGCATGTCCTCGCCTTCGCCGGACGGAACGAACGTCACCGCGACGCGGACCCCGGCGCCCACGGGCAGGCTGCGCTGCCCGGGCAGGCGGAAGCCCCGCTCCCCTTCGAGCACGAGCACCAGGTGATCGCCACCCCCCAGCTGCGAGGTGTCCAGCAGCTGCACGCTCTGCACCCGGCCTTCAAGCGTTTCCAGCCCGGAGGCCTGCCCCAGGCACGGCACCAGGGTCAGCAACAGACACACCATCAATCGTACAGGCATCTTCATTCCTCTTCGTCCTTCGACAAATCGAGTATAACTTCGTGGATTCCGTCCTCATCGGCGGGCTCGACGCGAAAGCCGAGATCGCGCGAGAGGTTGAGCATGCGCGTGTTGTGCCGCAACACCTGCCCGACGACTTCGCGGACACCGGTCTCGCGGCAATGGCGAATCAGGCGCGAGAGCAGGATGCGACCCAGCCCCCGGCCCTTGATGTTCGAACGTACGACAACGGCAAACTCCGCGCGTTGCCCGAGCGAATCCCGGGCGATGCGTGCCACGCCCAGCGTGCGGTCCGCATCGTCGACGGCGATGAAGGCCATTTCGCGCTCGTAGTCGATCTGCGTGAAACGCGCCAGCTGGGAGTGCTCGGGCTCGCGGATCACGCCGAAAAAGCGGAACCGGATATCCTCGGCCTCGAGACTGTCGAAGAAGTCACGATGCGCCGGCTCGTCTTCGGGGCGAATGGGGCGCAGCGTGATCTCCCCGTCGCCGAAAGGCAGGCGCTCGGTCAGATGGTCTGGATAGGGCGCAATGGCCGGACGCGTTCTCGGGCCGGCCTGCGCGCTTCGCAGCTCCACGCGCGCATCCAGGGCAATCACGCCTTCGTCGTCGGCCAGCAGGGGATTGATGTCGATCGATTCGACCATGGCCAGGTCGGTCATCAGGCGCGCCACTCGCACCAGCACGTCGCAGACCAGGTCGGCCCGAGCCGCCGGTTGTCCGCGATAGCCGGCCAGCAGCTTCGACACGCGGGTTCGATCGATCATCTGTCGCGCCAGGCTCATGTTCAGCGGCGGCAGACCGACCACCGTGTCGGCGACGACCTCCACCGACGTACCGCCGCTGCCGAACAGCATCACCGGGCCGAAAACCGGATCCGTGCTGGCGCCGACGATCAGCTCGACGCTGTCGGGCCGTCTGACCATTCGCTGCACCGAGAAACCTGCCAGGCTCGCGTGGGCAAGCTGATCGACGCGGCGGGCAATGCCGCCGGCCGCCTCCTCGACGGCATGTTCGGACTCGAGATCCAGCACCACGCCGCCGACATCGGATTTGTGCGTGATGTCGGGCGAGATGACCTTCAGCGCCACCGGAAAGCCGATTTCCGCGGCCAGCCGGGCGGCTTCCTCGGGCGATCCGGCCCGGCGGGTCTCGACCGTCGGAATCCCGTAGGAGGCGAGCACGCGCTTGGCCTCGACTTCACTCAGCCAGCTGCGTCCCTCCCGGCTGGCTCGTTCAAGAACGACCGACACCGCATCGGGATCCATGCGCCCGGCGGTGGGCATCTCCGACGGCGTTTCCATCAGTGCGGTCTGGTTGGCGCGGTACTCCTGCAGGGCCAGGAAGGCGGCCACGGCATCGGCCGGCG
>CAZSGS010000182.1:0-5655 GCA_964606365.1 uncultured Wenzhouxiangella sp.
CCTCGCCCATGTTGCCGAGCGCGGCGCTCATGCCGCCCTGGGCCGCCACCGTATGCGAGCGGGTCGGGAAAACCTTGGTGATGCAGGCGGTTTTCAGGCCGGTGGCCGCCAACCCCATGGTGGCGCGCAGGCCGGCGCCGCCGGCGCCGATGACCAGCACGTCGTACTCGTGCCGGGTAATGTCGTAAGCGTTGCTCAAGATCAGACTCCCAGAGCCAGTTTGAGAATGGCGAGTACGGCCAGCAGGCCGCCGAAAATGGCCAGCGCCTTGATGGCGACCAGCAAAAACACCGCGAGAGCGCCATGGTGCACGTAGTCTTCCACCACGACCTGCAGACCCAGCTGGCCGTGATAGAAGCCCGTAGCGACAAACAGGATGCCCATTACGGCGTGAAAGGGATGGGCCAGAAACGCGCTGGCCGCCGTGTGATCGGCGCCCACCAGCGCCGCCAGCGCCCATATCAGCCAGGCGGTGAGCAACACCAGCAAGATGGCGGAAAAGCGCTGCGCCCACCAGTGGCCCACGCCGTCACCGGCCGAACCGTGGTTGTGGGCTCGTTCCAGCGGGTTGCGAAGTTGGTTCACAGCAGGCCTCCCCAGACGATGGCGGTGAGCACGGCGGTCAGAACGAGCACCACCCATCCGGACGCGTAGGCGCCCTTGAGTTCGAGCAACCAGCCGGCATCCCATAGCAGGTGCCGGATGCCATTGAGCAGGTGATAGAACAGGCTTGCCGTCCAGATCACGAGGGCGATCAGGCCCACCGGGGCGCCCAGCCAGGCGTTGACCGTCGCGAACGCACTCGGCCCGGCCGCGAGGGCGGCCAGCCAGGCGGTGACCAAGATCATGCCGGCACTCAGCAGGAGCCCCGTGATGCGATGCGAGATCGACATCACCGAGGTCAACTGCGGACGATACACCTGCAGGTGCGGTGATAAGGGGCGGTTGTCCGTCACCATGGGTTTGATACTCCCCGTTTAGAATCCAGGTCAGAAATCAATGCAGCGACCGTTCTTTTCCCAGTCGCCATAGCGGGTCGGCTCGAGACCGTCCTTGCGTCCACCGTATTCGCGGGGCCGATGCGCGTCGGCCGTACCGGAAGGCGCCCGGTCGGAATCCCTTTTCGGCACCGATTCGGCAGCGCGCTGGTCTGGGGTCTTGCCTGACGATGTAGAATTGTAACCGCTCATAAGCCTCCATTTTACCCGGCATGTCGAATCGATTCTCGCTTGACCATCTCGCATCCTTCTCGATTGAAGGATCCGACGCTCGCGCCTTCGCCCAATCGCAGTTCACGGTCAATATCGAAAGTCTGGTTCGCGATTGCTGGAAACCGCTGGCCTGGTGCGATCCCAAGGGGCGTGTCGTGGCGTTCATGATGAGCCGCAGCAGTGAAAACGGCGTGGATGTGATCCTCCCCGCCAGCCAGGCCGACGATGTCGCCAGACGCCTCGCTCTGTTCACCATCGGCCGAAGCGTCGAGCTCACAGCGGCGACGCCGGTGGCCGGCTGCTTCGACCCCGACGATGACGTTCCCCGGCTGGCGCCGGACAACCAACGCGGCATGATTCCCGGCATCCAATCACCCGCCGATGCCGATGCGCTTGGCCGGTGGAAGGCGCTGGATATCTGCCAGGCACTGCCCTGGCTGGCGCCGCCGAGCAGCGGGCAGCTCCTGCCCCAGTGGCTGGGACTCGAGCGACTCGGCGCGCTGGCTTACGACAAGGGCTGCTATCCCGGGCAGGAAGTCATTGCCCGCCTGCACTACCGCGGCTCCGTGAAGTACCGCCTCGCCGGGCTTCGGCTCGACTCGATCCAGAACATCGCCGCGCACGCGCGCGTCACCGACGAGCGGGGCGCGGGGCTGGGCCACTGGCTCAGCGGTCTGCAAATACCCGAAGGCACGATCGGCCTGGCGGTCGTTTCGAGCCGGGTCGAGGACGGCGACCACGTACTGATTCAGCACGGTGAGTCCGAACAGTTCGCGCAAGTGACGCCACCGGAAACCCTGTGCTAGTATCCGAATTTATCAAAAGAAATCCACAAATCATGAATTTAGAGGGGTCAGTTCAATGAAAACTTCAATCAAGCTGCCGGGGCTCATTCTGGGGCTGATCCTGGCTTCGTCCCTCTGGGCTCAGGAAGAAGAACAGCAGGCGACGGAAGAGACCAACCCGGAAGCGGCGGAGATCGTCGCTGAATCCGGGAACGAACCGGCGGAAGCACAAGCCGATTCCGCCGACGAAAGCGATCCCCAGGCGGCCGACGAACAACCCGAAGCCACGTCGGAACCCGAAGCGCCGCAGGCAGATGAAGCGGTTTCCGAAGGCGCGGAGATCTTCACGTTCCAGGCGCATCCGATCTTTCCGCCGAGCACCGCCGAGCTGGTGTATCGCCCCCTGGTGGACTATCTCAACGATGCGCTGCCCTACCGTTTCGAGCTCAAGCTCGCACCCGACTACCACCGCTACTGGCTCAGTACGCGCCGCGGCGAGAACCCGCACCTTGTCCTCGAAGAACCGCACCTCACCGCCTACCGCATGAATCAATACGACTTCACGCCGCTGGTTCGGGCCAATGAGCCGATCACCTACTCGCTGTTGACGTCGATGGACAACGCCGAATCGAGCGTGCGGGATTTCATCGGTCGACGCGTATCGACCCTGCCGGCCCCCAGCCTCGGCTACCTGGTTCTGGCGAGCTGGTTCGACAATCCAATGCAGCAGCCGATCATCCAGTCCAACGCGGCATCCTGGCTCGACGCCATCGAGATCGTCTTCTCGCAGGAGGCCGACGCCGCCATCGTGCCGCACAACCTCGTTTCGCGCTACGTCAACTTGGCCAATGTACTGACCTCGCAGGAGTTTCCGGGCGTGACCATAGCCGCCAGTCCGGAGGTGCCGGCCGATATCCAGGAGCAGATCACGTCCGCCCTGCTGGCACTGCACGAGGACGAGGACCATTTCGCCGCGCTCCACGAACTCGACATCGAGCAGTTCGTCGAGGCCCAGCCCGATCAGTACGAGGGGCTGGAAGAGTGGCTCAGCCTGGTCTATTCGATACTCTGAGGCGACCCCTCGGCGCAGTCGTCAGCGCCGCGCGACCAGGTAGCAGATCCAGCCGGCATCGGCATCGCCGCATTCGGCCGGCTCGTAGATGCCGTTGCCCTCGCCCGTGTCCTCGTCGGTGCCCTCCCAGTAGACTTCGACGGCCGAGTAGCCCGCTTCCTCGAGCAGCTCCCGGATCTCCGGCAGCGTCCACAGTCTCCAGTGGTACTCGAAGGCGCGTTTCATTTCCGAGCCATCGGGAAACTCGAAGTGGATCTGGCAGGTCATGGCGTGCTGAATGGGATCGAAGCTGGCCTGATCCCAGACGTAGGTGAAGTCGTCGTATTCGGTTCGTTCTTCCAGTTCGCGGTGTGCGTCGTAGCCGCCGAAAGCGTCGAGAAACAACAGGCCGTCGTCGACCAGCGCTTCCCGCGCCCTTTCGAAATAGCCGCGCAGGCGCTCGCGAGTCGTGAACAGGTAGTAGCTGAAATTCATCGCCAGAAGCGCGTCTACCCTGGGCGTATCCACGCTCATGACATTGCCCTCGATGAGCGCCATGCGCGAACGCTGCCCCGCGGTCAGTGCGTCGAGGTGATGCGCCCTGCCCCAGGCCAGGACTTCCGGATCGAGATCGACGCCCACGGCCCGGTGATCGACGCCGTCGCGCACCCAGTAGCAGGCCGTATTGGCCGTACCGCAGAAGTCTTCGCGTATGAACTTCAGGGGACGACCGGTGAGGCTCTCGAAGGTCTCGGCGACGAACTCGAGCTCGCTTTCGGGGTCTTGAACGCTTTCTTCATAAAGCAAATGGCGGTCGGCACGACCGGCCAGGTCGGACTGCTTGCTTGCTCGGCGAGACATGTAATGGGAGCTCCCAGTGGTTATGGATACTTCGGTCGCCGTGCCGGCTCAGGGCTGCTTGCGCATGGCCGGCCACGCGGCCCGCAAATAGATGAACATCGACCAGATCGTCAGCACGGCGGCGATGATCAGAAGCCAGCGGCCGATCTCCAGTACCGGGATGCGCCACAGCGATTCGCCGTAGAGCAGGAAACCGATGGCCACCATCTGCAGGATGGTCTTGATCTTGCCGACCCAGGCAACCTTGACGCGGGCGGCCTCTCCCAGGGCGGCCATCCACTCCCTGAGGGCGGAAATGGTGATCTCGCGACCGATGATGACCGCGGCCGACAGGGCGATGCCGATCTCGGGGTGGCGCTGCACGATCAACAGCAGCGCGACGGTCACCATCAGCTTGTCGGCGACCGGATCGAGAAAAGCGCCGAAGCTGCTCGTCATCCCCCAGCGACGCGCGATCCAGCCGTCCAGTCCGTCCGTGACGGCCGCCAGGATGAACAGCATGACGGTGACCTGATTGGCGGCCTCGAACGGCAAGTAGAAGACCACCACCAGCACCGGGATGAACACGATGCGAAGCAGCGTCAGCAGTGTCGGGATGGTCAACTGCAAGCAATCGCTCCGGGCGCGGTGAATACGACATTATCCCGCAACATCGTCTCGAGCGTAACCTTCATTCCTTGCTGAAGTGTTCGACGACCGATTCGGCGAGCTTGCGGCTGATACCACCGACGCGCACCAGCTCGTCGACGCCCGCCTTGCGAACGCCCTTGAGGCCGCCGAATGCCTTGAGCAGCGCCTGGCGTCGCTTCGGACCGATGCCGGGCACCTGCTCGAGCGGTGAAGCCTGGGCGCGTTTCTGGCGGCGCTTGCGGTGGCCGGCGACGGCGAAGCGGTGCGCTTCGTCGCGAATCTGCTGAACCAGGTGCGAGGCCGGATGATGCGGGCCGGGCACGGCTTCACGGTCGCCCATGATGAAGCGCTCGTGCCCGGCCCGCCGGGCTGGCCCCTTGGCCACGCCCAACAGCGGGATGGCCTCGATCTCCAGCGCCTCGAATACCTTGCGGGCCCGGCCCAGCTGACCCTTGCCGCCGTCGATGACGACCAGGTCCGGCAGGGACTCCGACTTCTCGAGAACCCGACTGTAGCGCCGCCGAAGCACCTGTTCCATGGCCGCATAGTCATCGCCTGGCTCGACCCCCTCGATATTGAAGCGGCGATAGTGTTTCTTCTCCGGACCGCCCGGACCGAACACCACGCAGGAAGCGACCGTCTCGGTGCCCGAGATATGCGATATGTCGAAGCACTCCAGACGCTGGGGCGGGCTGGCCATCTCCAGCATTTCCGCCAGCGCCGCCAGCCCCCTGCCGACCTGGTCGCGCTCGGCCAGCCGGCGCCTGAGCGCATCGGCCGCGTTGGCCGCGGCCAGGCGCACCCACTCGGCGCGCTGCGCGCGCAGCCGCCAGGACAGCGCCACGCGTGAGCCGCGCCGGGACGCGAGGGCCTCCTCCCACAGGCCCGCGTCAGCCGGCGCCTCCGACAGCAGAATCTCGGCCGGCGGCGTCCGGTCGGCATAGTACTGTCCCAGAAACGCGCCCAGGATCTCGTCCGGCGCCATGTCCACGTGCAGATTGCCGGGAAAATAGCTGCGCCCGCCGACATTGCGACCGTGACGAAATTCCACCACGTGCACACAGGCCTTGCCGCCCTCCGCGTGCATGCCGATGACGTCCATCTCGCCCGTCCCGCC
>CAZSGS010000183.1:0-1669 GCA_964606365.1 uncultured Wenzhouxiangella sp.
CCCGGCAGTCACGCGCGAGCCTTTCATGAACAACGGTCGACTGACCAAGCTGCTCGACTCCGGCCAGATGGCTGAGGACCTCAGGCTGCCGCCACTCGACCCCGAGAGTGACCGGGTCATGCTCTGCGGCAGCAAGGCCATGCTCGAGGACTTTCGTCAGATCCTCGATCAACGCGGTTTCAGGGGCAGCCCATCGATCGGTCAGCCCGGTGACTACGTGTTCGAGCGGGCCTTCGTCGGTTGACCCAGGAACCCGCATTTCGACCTGAATCCGATCCGGTATAGACTGTAGCTTCGCCAGGCAGCTCCGAGGACCCCGGCCGATGCGCGTCTATCTGGTTTTGTTGGTACTTGTCTCCGTCTCCTGCCCCGCCGCGGAACGTCGCATCAGCGCCGAAGACGATGTGCTTTCAGCACTGCGGGGCCTACCGACCGAATCCACGCTGACCATCGAAGGTCTGCGGCTCGATTCCACGGACGATGCACTGTCTCTCAGCCTGAAACCAATGTCGGTCTTCGGGCCCGATGCCCGCATCGTCATCCATCAAGCGGACGGGACAACGCGCAGCGAGGCCCCGCCCGACAGCCGCTGGTTTCAGGGCAGGATCCTCGAGTGGCCCGGCTCCCGGGCACTCGTTTCCCTGCACGCGGGCTCCGGGCTTCGCGGGCTGGTGTTTTCCCGGAACTCGAAGATCCACTTCCTGACCCGGGAAGCGCCCGATGAAGCGGGACTGGAACGGGGGCTCACCGGCCGCAGTATCGAAAAGCAAGCGATCCAGCCCGATCGCCGGTTCGAATGCGGCAATTCACACGCGCCCGTCGATTTCCATGCCGCGGCGCCCCAGCCCGCCCTGAGGCCCGGAGCGGATGCACTCCGACGCGCCGCCACAACGCAGCCCCAACCGCAAGGGGGCGAACCCGGCTACTCGGTCAACCTTGCGCTCGAGACCGACAATGAGTACCTGCAGCTGTTCGGCGGCGATACCGGGGCGGCGGCGGAGTACGCGGGCGATCTCGTTGCCTACACCTCGCTACGCTACCAGGACGAGACCGATACCGCCGTTGCGATCGGCCACCTGTCCCTTTGGTCGACTCCTGACCCCTGGACCCAGTCGGGCGCGCACTGTCAGATGATGGAGTTCGGTCGTTACTGGAACGACAACAACGAGGCGGTCGAGCGCACCACGGCGCATTTCATCAGCGGGCGAGGCCTGGGTGGCGGTATCGCCTGGGTCGGTGTTCTTTGCAGCGGCGCGTTCAACTACGACCACGGCGGCTCCTGTTCGGGCCTGTCGCCGCAGTCGGATAACTACGGCGGCGCCTACGGTGTATCGGGCTCGATCTCCGGCAATTTCGATATCGATAACCCGGATATCGTCTTCGATACCTATATCCTTGCCCACGAACTGGGCCACAATTTCAATTCCCCGCACACGCACTGCTACGCCGGAATCGGCGGCAGTTCCGAACAGGTCGACGAGTGCAGTAACCTCGAATGCGGCCAGGGCGATTGCTTTTGCGGCACGCCCGCGCTGCCCGACGGGCAGTCACCGGGAACCGCTGCCGGCACCGTGATGAGCTACTGCCACACGCGCCCGGGCGGGCTCGACAACATGGCCTGGACGTTGGGCGAGAACCATCCATACGGTGAACAGCCCGAACGGGTACC
>CAZSGS010000183.1:1679-5655 GCA_964606365.1 uncultured Wenzhouxiangella sp.
ACCGAGCCGGATGATCGATCACGTCGTCAATCGGGCCGCCGCTTTCCCCGGCTGTCTGGACACACCCGTGGGCGACGGGCTGATTTTCAGCGACCGCTTCGAGGAACTGCTAGGGCGTGCCTTGAGGCATTGATTCCTGAATGACGCCCTTCAGGGCTTCGAGGTACCGCGCCGGCGCCTCGATATGGGGCAGATGTCCGATGCCTTCAAAGCGCACGACTTCGACCTCGGGAATCATCCCGGCCACCTTCTCGGTCAACGCCGGGTAATTGCCCATCTTCTCGGCCAGGGCCTCGTCGACCAGGTTGCGGCCGATGGCCGTGCGATCACGAAGCCCGATCATCAGCACCGTCGGCACCTCGAGCTGGTCGAACTGGTAGACCACCGGCTGCGACAGCACCATGTCCGAGGTCAACGCCATGTTCCAGGCGAAGCGCTCGCCGCCCTCGCCTTCATAGGCCTCTGCCAACATGCGCGCCCAGGGCTCGTAGCGTTCCTTCCAGTCGCCGTCGTAGTAGCTGGCCCGCTGGTAGGCCTTGATCGACTCGAAATCCTTCTGCAACTCGGCCTCGTGGATCCGTTCGGTCGGCACATACGGAACGCCCATCGCGCGCCAGTCCTCCAGGCCGATGGGATTGAGCAGCACGAGTTGGTCGACGAAGTCGGGATACTGCAGGGCGAATCGCGTGGCCAGCATGCCGCCCATGGAATGCCCGATTACGCGGGCCGACTCGACATCGAGGTGGTCCAGCAATTCCCGCGTGTTGGCGGCCAGCTGATCAAATGTGAACTGGTAGTGTGCCGGCATCGAAGAGCGTCCGAAGCCGACCTGATCGGGCACGACGACGCGGAACCCCCGCTCGCTGAGGAATTCGATGGTCTGGTGCCAATAGGCCCCGTTGAAGTTCTTGCCGTGGAGCAGCACGAAAGTGCCACGAGGCTCGCTCTCCGGCATCACGTTCATGTAGGCCATCGACAAGTTCTGCCGCTGGCTGTCGAAGTCGAAAGTGTGAATCGGGTGCGGGTAATCACTGGCGTGGGACAGTCCGGCGACGAAGATCAGAGCGATGGCGATGGCTGTGCGCATGAGGTTGCTCCCGGATCAAATCATCTCGCGATTCGTCCAGTCTACAACGAGTGGCGGATGCCGACCCGTCGTCCGTCGCGGATGCGACCGCGGCCTACGCTGTTTCCCCGACCGTGAAAAGGGCTCGAACCAGGCCCTCGGGCCGCTCCAGCACGTGGACGGACTCAATCGCCTCGGCCTGGTTCGACGAAGCGTCCGTATGCCGAAGTTCGCCTATATACCCCGGATCAAGCCGTGAAACCATCAAGAATAAACATGATAAAAAACGTATATCTGCATGAACAAAAAGGATAAAACCCAACTTCGAGTGATTTCGATTTGCGCACGATACCCCCTAGGGGTATAATGATTCGCATGTCTGGACACCCTTCCCACCACGATCAGCTTCGCCGCCTGAATCGGGCCAGGGGACAGCTCGACGGTGTGATCAAGATGATCAACGAGGATCGCTACTGCGTCGATATCCTCACCCAGCTGCGGGCGGCCCGGTCCGCTCTTCGGGCCGTGGAGGACGGCGTGCTGCGCACCCACGTCCAGCACTGCATCCAGGACGAGCTGGCGCAGGGGCGCACCGAAAAGCCCAACGAGCGTATCGACGAATTGATCGACGTGCTGACCCGCTACGGGCGATAACCCCCTGCCCTCCCTGTTTCGAATTTCAAACCTTCGAGGTTTGCCATGAGCGAACACGAACATCACTGCTGCCATTCCGACCACGCCCACGGTGACGCGAACCAGCCGTCGGGCGACAAGGCCTACTACTGCCCGATGTGCCCCGGCATGGAATCGGATGAGCCGGACACCTGCCCCAAGTGCGGAATGGCACTGGAGAAGGCGCAGTCGGGCCCGTCGACAAAGACGGAGTACATCTGCCCGATGCATCCGGAGGTCGTGCGCGACGAACCGGGCGATTGCCCGATCTGCGGCATGGCGCTGGAGCCGCGCACCGTCACGCTCGAGGCCGAAGACAGTCCCGAGCTCGTCGACATGAGCCGGCGCTTCTGGGTGAGCGTGCCGCTGACCGCGATCGTGCTGTTCCTGGCCATGGGCAAGATGATCCCCGGCGTGGCCGGGCTGATTCCGCACCAGCTCGGCATCTGGCTGGAACTGGCCTTTGCCGCGCCGGTGGTGCTGTGGGCCGGCTGGCCGTTTTTCGTGCGCGGCTGGCTTTCGCTGCGCACCATGAACCTCAACATGTTCACGCTGATCGCACTGGGCGTGTCGGTAGCCTTTGTCTACAGCCTGGTCGCGACCGCGGCGCCGGGGCTCTTCCCGCCGGCCATGGTCGACGAACACGGCAGGGTAGGCGTCTACTACGAGGCGGCGGCCGCGATCGTCACCCTGGTGCTGCTCGGCCAGGTGCTGGAGCTCAAGGCACGCTCGAAGACCAGCCAGGCAATCCGCGCCCTGCTCGGCCTTGCGCCAATACCGCCCGGCGAATCGACGCCGACGGCAACGAGGAAGACGTAGCGCTCGAGGACGTACAGATCGGTGACCGGCTGCGCGTGCGCCCTGGCGAGAAGATGCCGGTCGACGGCGAGGTCGTCGAGGGCCGCTCAAACGTCGATGAATCCATGATTACAGGCGAACCGGTCAAGGTCGAGAAGTCTTCCGGCGACCGCGTCATCGGCGCGACCGTCAACGACACCGGCTCGCTGGTGATCGAGGCCACCCAGGTCGGCAACGACACGGTCCTGTCGCAGATCGTGCAGATGGTGGCTGAAGCGCAGCGTTCGCGCGCACCGATCCAGAATCTGGCCGACATCGTGGCGAAGTACTTCGTGCCCGCCGTGGTGATCTCGGCCGTGATCGCATTCGCCGCATGGCTCGCCTTCGGGCCCGAGCCGAGACTGGCCTACGCGGTGGTCAATGCGGTGGCCGTGCTGATCATCGCCTGCCCCTGTGCGCTTGGCCTGGCCACGCCGATGTCCATCATGGTGGCCACCGGCCGCGGCGCGGGCATGGGCGTGCTGTTTCGCAATGCCGAGGCGATCGAGGTATTCCGCGAGGTCGACACGCTGATCGTCGACAAGACGGGCACGCTGACGGAAGGTCAACCAAAGCTTGCATCCATCGAAGCGGCCGAGGGCGTGAACGAGAACGAACTGCTCGGCGCCGTCGCCTCGCTCGAGCGCGCGAGCGAACACCCGCTGGCCGAGTCGATTGTCGATGGTGCGAGATCCCGCAATCTCGAGCTGAGCGACGTATCGGATTTCGAATCCGTCACCGGACAGGGCGTGTACGGCCACGTCGGCGACCAGCAGGTTGCCCTGGGCAACCGCAAGCTGATGGAAGCCCTGGATGTCGACGTCGAGGCACTGATAGACACTGCCGAGACACTGCGCGCCCAGGGCCAGACGGCCATGTTTGCCGCCATCGACGGCAAGGCCGCCGGCCTGATCGGCGTGGCCGACCCGATCAAGGAGAGCACGCCGGACGCGATCAAGGCCCTGCACGCCGAAGGCCTGGAGATCGTGATGGTCACCGGCGACAGCGAGACGACGGCGAAGGCCGTGGCCAGAGAGCTCGGTATCGATCAGGTCTTCGCCGACGTCGCTCCGAAGGACAAGGCCGAGAAGGTCAAGGAACTGCAAGAGGCCGGCCGCGTCGTGGCCATGGCCGGCGACGGTATCAACGATGCCCCGGCCCTGGCGCAGGCCCAGGTGGGTATCGCCATGGGCACCGGCACCGACGTGGCCATGGAATCGGCCGGTGTGACCCTGGTCAAGGGCAACCTCAACGGCATCGTGCGTGCCCGGCGCCTGTCGCGCGCCACGCTTGCCAACATCAAGCAGAACCTGTTCTTCGCCTTCGTCTACAACAGCCTGGGCGTGCCCGTCGCCGCCGGCGTGCTCTACCCCTTCTTCGGTCTGCTGCTCAGCCCGATGA
>CAZSGS010000184.1:0-5623 GCA_964606365.1 uncultured Wenzhouxiangella sp.
AGGTCGGTCTTGGGCGGCAATTCGCCGGCAACCCGGTCCTTGCTGCGCCGAAGCAGGAACGGCGCCGTGCGGCGGGTCAGCAACTGCAGTTTTTCTTCATCGCCATGCTTCTCGATCGGGGTGCGGTAGTTGCGCCTGAAGTCCTGCTGATCACCGAGAAAGCCCGGCATCAGAAAGTCGAACTGCGCCCACAGCTCACCCAGATGGTTTTCCATTGGCGTGCCGGTCAGGCACAAACGATGGTCGGTCTTCAGGCGCCGCACCACCTGGGCAGCCTGCGCCCTGGGGTTCTTGATCTGCTGGGCTTCATCGAGGATCAGGTAATGCCAGTCGTGCTCGAGCAAGACCTCGCGATCACGCGGCAGCAGCGGATAGGTCGTCAGCACCAGGTTGGCCTGCCCGATGCGTTCGAAGCGCTCGAAGCGTTCGGGTCCCTGCAGCACCAGTACTTCCAGTCCCGGGGTGAACCGGGCCGCCTCGCGCTGCCAGTTGCTCATCAGGCTGGTCGGCGCCACGATCAGGCAAGGCTGCTGCATGCGTCCGGCGCGCTTCTCGACCGCCAGGTGGGCCAGGGTCTGGATGGTCTTTCCCAGGCCCATGTCGTCGGCCAGGATGCCGCCGAAACCATGGCTGCGCAGAAACTGCAGCCAATCGACGCCCCGCTGCTGGTAGTCGCGCAGCTCACCCTTGAACGTGGTCGGCAGTTTGACGCGTTCGAGCCCGGAAAAATCGCGCAGTCGCGCGGCCAGCCGCTTCAGCGAGGTCGCGCCGTGGATCGGAATGCCGTCCAGATCCGCCAGTCTCGCGGCATCGGGGCGCGGCACCTCCAGCGCATCACCGTTGACCTGATCGAACAGGTCGATGAGGGTCTCCAGCACCGGCTCGATATGCTCGCGCGGCACGGACACAAAGTGCCCTTCGCCGGCATTGAGATAGAGCTTTTCGGGCAGCTCGCCGGGTCGGTAGTGCGCCAGCAGCTCGCTGACCAGCGGCAAAAGCGGCATCACCCAGCCGTCGAACTCCAGGTCGAAGCGCAGGCTGAACCAGTCGTTGCCCGACTCCTCGACTTCGCCCCGGACATCGCTGGCCTGGCTGACTGCCACGCCCGCTTGTTCAACCAGCTCGACCTGCCAGCCGGCCCGCTCGAGCTCCGGCTTTCGTTGCTCGATCCAGTCGAACCAGGCATTGCGCAGCGCCACGTCCTGCAACTGTCCGGGCTGCACGAAGCGATCCGGGCGCTGGTCAAGCGGAGCCAGGCCAAGCACCTCGAGCTGCTTTGCCGCCGCCTTCTCGGCTTCGAAATCGCGGTAGACGCGCACCAGCCCGCTGTCCGACTCACGTACAACCACGTCCACTTCGTCGGTCAGGGCAACCCGCTGACTACCGTAGGCGAACTGCAATTGCGCCTCGGAGAACTGGGGAACGCGCGGGTCGAAATCCACGCGCAGCACGGGTGTTGGCGGCTCCCGAAGTTCCCGCTGCTCGACCGGCACCGGCGTTGGCAAAGCCGGGGACTTCAGCGCCAGGTGGCGGGCCACCGCCGCGGCACGTTCGGCCGGAATCGCCGGTGCCTTGCGCAGCGCCGAAATCTGTGCCCGGCTCAGGCCATCAGGGCACTGCGCCGCCCCGAACAGTGCATTCCCGGCATCGATGTAAGCCGGCGGGTCTAGATCGAGAAGCCTGCCGCCGCCGTCCAGTTCCAGTTGACAGCGAAATGCCTTGCCCTGCTTGCTCCACTCGACCCGCAGCGGCCGCGCTGGACCGCGCCGAATCGCCGCATCGCGATCCGACGAGAAAAAGCAGCGACCGGTATCGACCATCCGCGTCAGGGCAAAATGCCCGGTCGCGCCCGACAGCGGGTGAGAAGACATGCCGCCTGCCCCGCCGGCCCTTAGCAGCGCGAGAATCTCATCGTCTGCCTCGGCCAGGTAGAGCGGGCGGTTCCAGGGATTGGTCAGTGGGGCCGGAACGGTCTTTCGCCCGCCCGACCAGCCGCCGTCGGGACGCGATCGGGCAACCACGAAGCTCACCGCCACAATAGCCGGATCATGACGATCGAAATCCAGAAGGTAGAGCAACGCGTCCTGACCCTGCGGGATCAGTTCGGCACCGGCCTGTGACAACTGCCCAAGCCAGCGATCCACCGGATCCGTCACGTTCGTCTGCGGTGAGGCGTGCCGGCGCTGCCACTCCAGCATCACGGCCACCACGTGCTTGCAATTGAATCCGACCGGGCAGGTGCAATCACCGATCAGCTCGGCACCGTCACGATCTCGCGCGAGCAGGATATGCTGCTCATAGGGCGTGCGCCGGCTGCCACGACAACGGCCCAACAACACCGGAAATCCGCCCCGGGTCTCGTCCACCTCGAGCAATTCGGCCCGCCCCTCGCGGAAGTACGCCGAGCCCCGCTGCCAGCTTCCGAAATCCACCTCGGACTGGAGCCATTGCGGCGACAGAAGTTCTTGCCGCCCGGGAGCGGGTGCATGCTTGTTCGACATGGGTCTGGCCACGGCAGGATTGATCCTGGGCCATTGTAGCGGGGGTACTCAGCCAATCGAAAAAGCCCCGCAGCCAATGCGGGGCTTTCCCTGAAGATGGTGCCGGTGGACGGAGTCGAACCGCCGACCCACGCATTACGAATGCGTTGCTCTACCTACTGAGCTACACCGGCGCCGGCAAAGCGGAGGATTATACCGATTCTGGCCCGCTCGTGCTACGGATCCGGCCTCCGGGATCGTCGCCCTGGCGACTCTGCCGAGACGCAACACCATGCAAGCAAAGCACCACAGAACCAAAACACCAAAAAAACCAATCTACCCGGTATTCTGCAGCCCCTGCGCGATCCCGTGCACGCTGTCGATCAACGCCATCTCCAGCGCCTGGTCCTTCGACCCGCCGGCCCGCCAGCGCTTCAGAAGCTCCACCTGGGTAAAGCTCATCGGGTCGACGTAGGGATTCCTCAGCAGGATGGAGCGCTTGAGCGTGGGATCGCCGTCGAGCAAGCCGTTCTGGCCCTTGATTCGGCAGATCATGTCTCGCGTGCGCTCGAATTCGGCCAGGATGATCGGGAAATAGCGCTCGCCAAGTTCGCCGGCCAGCCTGGCGTAGTGGCCGCCGATGCCCATATCGGCCTTGGCCATGCCCATCTCGGCGTCGGCGAGCAGGTTGGAGAAGAACAACCATTCCCGCGCCATTTCCTCGACGGTCTCGAAGCCAATCTCGTCGATCAGTTGTTCCAGCCCGCTGCCCAGGCCGTACCAGCCGGGCAGGCCCTGTCGCGACTGGCCCCAGGCGAATACCCAGGGAATGGCGCGCAAGCCCGAGATGCCGGTCTTCTTCGCTCTGGAGGCCGGGCGCGAGCCGATCCGCAAACGCTCGATCACGTCGATCGGCGTGGCAAGGCGGAAATACTCGTCGAAGGCCTCGTCGCCGTAGACCAGGTCGCGATAGGCCGCGCGCGAGCGTTCGGCCAGGCGCGCCATCGCCTGGCGCCAGACGCCTTCCTCGGTGTCCGGATCACCGTCGACGAAACCGGCACGGATTACCGCGCCGGTGGCCTGCTCCAGGTTCCTGACGGCAATTGTGCGCAGGCCGTACTTGCGGTGAATGACCTCGCCCTGCTCTGTCATACGCAGGCGGCCGCCGACCGAGCCGGCCGGCGCAGCCAGCACGGCGGCCGGCGTCTTGCCGCCGCCGCGGCCCACGGTGCCGCCGCGACCGTGAAAGAAGGTGACCTTCACCCCGTGGCGATCGAACAGCGAAAGCAGCTTGCGCTGCGCGTCCTGCAGCGACCAGCGCGAAGCGACCATGCCGCCGTCCTTGTTGGAATCCGAGTAGCCCAGCATGACCGTCTGACGATCGCCGCGCGCGGCCAGCAGTTCGCGCCAGACATCGATCCCGAGCAAGCCCTCCATCACGCCCTCGGCGGCGATCAGGTCGTCGACGGTCTCGAACAACGGCACGATATCGAGCCGATCGCTGGCGACACCCGCGGCGCGGGCCATGAACCAGGCCGCCAGGATGTCGTCGGCGTTGCGGCTCATGGAGATGATGAGCGTGGTGATCGCCCGGGCGCCGAATTTTTCGTGGGCGTCGGCGGCGGCAGCCAGGAGTTCATAGACGGGATGGGTGGCGCCGAGATCTCGTCCGTCGGGGATGCTACCCCGACCTACGGCATCAGTCAGATACCGGGTTCGTTCTTCCGGATCGCGGTCAGGCCAGCCGGCATCGTCGATCAACTCGGCGATGGCCTCGTGGAGATCGCCGGAGTCGACGCGCAGATCCAGCGCGGCCAGGTGGAAGCCGAAGATATCGACCCGTCGCTGCAGCCGGCCGACCGGGAACAGGCCGGCGCGCCTGCCGCGATTGGCTCTGAGGCTGTCGGCAATGCAGGCCAGGTCGGCGGAAAATCCGTCAACGTGGTTGTAGGCGCCCTCGCCACCGGCCAACGTGGCCGTCAGACGCGCCTCCAGCAGGTACAGAAGTACGCGATAGGGCATATCGGCGTGGCGCGCCGGTATGGCCTCGACCACCTGCGGCAGGAGCTTGCGGTATTCGGCGATGCGTTCACGCACCGCGTCGCTGATGCCCGAGCGCCCGTCGGTCTGGCTGAGCAGGCGGTTGAGGCGGCGGACTTCGCCCAGGTAGTTGCCGACTACCTGGCGGCGTTGCTCGGTGAGCGTCTCCAGCACGGTCTCGCCGGTGACGTTGGGATTGCCGTCCATGTCGCCACCCACCCAGGAGCCGAAACGCAGCACCGAGGGCAGATCGCCCGGCCACAAGTCCACGCCCCAGGCGCGCGTGGCGGCCTCGGCCAGGTTCTCGTGGAGCACGGGGGCCACGCGGTAGAGCACGTTGGCCAGGTAGTAGTGCGCGTGCTCGGCTTCGTCGGCCACACTCGGACGCGAGCGCGACTGCTCGGCCGTCTGCCAGGCAACCGTCTGCTCCATGCGCACGCGGTCGATCAGGCGCCTGGCGGCGTTCTCGGACAGCCCCGGATCCAGCCGCTCGACCAGGTAGCTGGCCATTCGCTGCTCCTTCTCCAGGATCGAACGACGCGTCGCCTCGGTCGGATGGGCGGTAAATACCGGCTCGACCAACAGGTCGGCAAGCGCCTCGCGCACCGTCTCCCAGTCACGCCCCTCGTCGGCCAGCTTCTCGAACACGTCCGAGAGCGAATCGGGCTGCACGCCCTCCCCGGCCGCCATGTATTCGCGCCGGCGGCGAATGCGGTGAACCTGTTCGGCGAGGTTGACCATCCGGAACCAGGCGGCGAACGCGCGCACGAAGGCGCTGGCCTCAGCGGCTTCGTCGATCCGGCACTGGGCGAGCAGCTCCGAGCCGTCGTCGTCACCCACGCGTCGCGCGATGGCGGCCGAGCGTGCCGTCTCGACGCGCTCGAACAAGGCGTCGCCGCACTGCTCGCGCAGCAATTCGCCGATCATGCCGCCCAGCAGGCTGACATCGTCGCGCAGGGGCTGGTGTTCGGGCGGAAAGTCGATTTCGTGGCGTTTCATCGGGACGGGCCGGGTGGGGGATCAGGTGCCCTATCGTAAACAATGCTGCTAATCTTCATCGGACATCGTGGCATTTTCCCGATAGGCGCGGACGCGATCGACTT
>CAZSGS010000185.1:0-1773 GCA_964606365.1 uncultured Wenzhouxiangella sp.
TACCCGGCGCAGGTCTTCATGGGGGATGTCGGCGCCCTGGCCGTGGGTGCCGCCCTTGGCCTTGTCGCTGTGGCGGTGCGCCAGGAAGTCGTGTTCGCGGTGATGGCCGGTATCTTCGTCATCGAGACCCTGTCGGTCATCCTGCAGGTGGCTTCCTTCAAGCTGACCGGGCGGCGCATATTTCGCATGGCGCCGATTCACCACCACTTCGAGCTCAAGGGGTGGCCCGAGCCGAAGGTCATCGTCCGATTCTGGATCATCGCCGTCATGCTGGTGCTTGCCGGCCTCGCCACGATGAAGATCCGGTGATCGCCATGGCTCAGGTCAGACAGGCATACCGCGCAAGAGACGCCGTACCCTCGGCAGGGGTCGATCAGGTTGTCGTGCTTGCGACCATGGGGCTGCTCGTGGTCGGCGTGGTCATGGTCGCGTCGACATCCATTGCCGTGGCCGAGAGCTATGCGGTCTCGGTCTGGCATTTCATGGCCAGGCACGTGATCTACATCGGCGTCGGCGTCGGCCTTGCCGTCGCCCTGCGTTTCATCGGCATCCGGCAACTGCAATGGCTCGCGCCGATGGGCTTCCCGCTGGCGGTGCTGGTGCTCCTGTTGCCCTTCGTGCCGGGCCTGGGTCACGAGGTCAACGGCTCGACGCGATGGATCGACCTGGGCCTGGCCAAGTTCCAGGTGGTCGAGGCGGCCAAGCTGTTGATGATCGTGTTCGTCGCCGGCTACCTCGCCAAGCGCCCGCAGCTGGGCCAGGCGCGATTCCTCGAGACGCTCAAGCCCCTGCTGCTGGTCGGTCTGCTGGCCGCGATGCTGCTCAAACAGCCCGATATGGGGTCAGCGGTTGTCCTGGGTGCCATCGTCGGCGGCATGATCTGGCTCGCCGGTGCGGCCTGGAAGCACCTGTTCGTGCTGGGGCTGAGCGGCGTGCCGCTGATCACCTTTGCCGCGCTGGAGCCGTACCGTCTGCAGCGCGTGATGACTTTCGTCGATCCCTGGGCCGACCCGTTCAACAGTGGATTCCAGTTGACCCAGGCCCTGATCGCCGTCGGACGCGGCCAGATCGACGGGGTCGGTTTGGGCGCAAGCGTTCAGAAGCTCTACTACCTGCCCGAGGCCCACACCGACTTCATCTTCGCCGTGTTGGCCGAAGAGCTCGGTCTTATCGGCATACTGTTCGTCCTCGCATTGTTCTCCCTGTTGATCGGGCGCATGTTCCTGATCGGTCTGCAGGCACAGCGCCAGGAACGGCTCTTCGCGGCCTTCCTGGTCTGGGGTATCGGGCTGTGGATCGGCATGCAGGCGCTCGTGAGCATGGGCGTCAATCTCGGCATGCTCCCGACCAAGGGTCTGACGCTGCCCCTGATCTCCGCCGGCGGCAGCAGCCTGATCATGACCCTGGTCGCCATCGGCGTGGTGCTGCGCGTGCAGTGGGAGCTGAACATGGAGGCGCGCCAGCAGCCGCGCCGGCGACGGGGGTGGCAGGTATGAGCGCCCGGCGCGTGATGATCATGGCTGCCGGCACGGGCGGGCACATATTCCCCGGGCTGGCGGTGGCTGAAGTGCTGCGCGACCGTGGTGTCGAGGTCAGTTGGCTGGGTACGCCGGCCGGGCTGGAGAACCGCCTGGTACCCGCCGCCGGTTTCGAACTCGAGCGCATCGCCATCACGGGCCTGCGCGGTCGGGGCATTGCCGGCTGGCTGGCCGCGCCCTGGCGAGTGCTCAAGGCCGTTGTGCAGTCGAGGGCACTCATTCGAAAGCATCGCCC
>CAZSGS010000185.1:1784-5615 GCA_964606365.1 uncultured Wenzhouxiangella sp.
GAACTGCGTGCTCAGCATGGGCGGCTACGTGGCCGGTCCCGGTGGCCTGGCCGCCCGCCTGCAGGGTGTTCCGCTGGTCATCCACGAGCAGAACGCCATCGCCGGGCTGACCAACCGCTGGCTGCGACCAATCGCCCGGCGAGTGATGACAGGCTTTCCCGATGCGTTGCCGCGCGGCGAACACGTCGGCAACCCGGTGCGTCGCGACATTGCCGCGCTGCCCGAACCGGCACATCGCTTCGAGCGCAGGGACGGGCCGCTGCGCCTGCTCGTCGTCGGCGGGAGCCTGGGTGCCCACGCTTTCTCGCAGGTCGTGCCCGACGCCCTCGCACGACTGCCCGAATCGCGCCGCCCGCGCGTCGTCCACCAGGCGGGACGACAGCTCGAGGCGACCGCAAGGGCCTACGAGCAGGCCGGCGTCGATGGCGAAGTGGTCGAATTCATCGACGATATGGCGTCCGCCCTGGCCGAGGCGGACGTGGCCGTGTGCAGGGCCGGCGCGCTGACCGTGGCCGAGCTTGCCGCCGCGGGCCTGGCCGCCGTGCTGGTTCCATTTCCTTACGCGGTCGACGACCATCAGTTCAGCAACGGCCGCTACCTGGCCGACGGCAACGCCGGATGGCTCGTTCGCGAGAGCGCGTTCGACGCGCGCTGGTTGGCCGAGCACCTGGCCGCGATGACGCGTTCCCAGCTGCTTGCCATGGCGCGCAACGCCCGCGGACTGGCGCGGGACGACGCCGCCGAAGCCGTGGCGGACGCCTGCCTGGAGGTGGCCGCATGAACACGCGCGCCCAGGCACCCAACCTGATGCATCGCACGCGCCGGATCCATTTGGTGGGCATCGGCGGCGCGGGCATGTGCGGGATCGCGGAAGTCCTGATCAATCTCGGCTTCGAGGTCAGCGGTTCCGACCTCCAGCGCTCCGCCACCGTGACGCGTCTGGAGCAGCTCGGGGCCGGCATTCGCATCGGGCACGCCGAGGACAACCTCGGTGATGCCGATGTGGTCGTCGTCTCGGGCGCGGTGCCGGAAGACAACCCGGAAGTGATTGCCGCCCGCGGGCGGCGCATTCCGGTCATTGCCCGGGCCGAGATGCTGGGTGAGCTGATGCGCTTTCGCCAGGGCATCGCCGTGGCCGGAACGCACGGCAAGACCACCACGACGTCGCTGGTGGCGACCCTGCTGGCCGAGGACGGACTGGACCCGACATTCATCGTCGGCGGGCTGGTCAACGCCTTCGGCACGGGTGCGCGCCTCGGCGAGGGTCGTTACCTGGTGGCCGAGGCCGACGAGTCGGACGGCTCCTTTCTCAAGCTGCAGCCGGTGATTTCGCTGGTGACGAACATCGACCGCGATCACCTCGACGCCTACCAGGGCAGTTTCGACCAGCTGCAGGGCGCGTTCCTGGAGTTCCTCCATCACCTGCCGTTCTTCGGTGTGGCAGTGCTTTGTATCGATGACGCCCATGTCGCCGAGCTGGTGCCCGAGGTGGGGCGTGCTGTCGTCACCTACGGCCTCGACGAACTGGCCGACGTGCGCGCCACCGGGGTTTGCCAGCAGGGGCGGCACATGCAATTCGACCTCTGGCTGCCGGGCGAGGATGCCGCCCGCGCGGTCAGCCTGGCCCAGCCCGGGCGGCACAACGTGCTCAACGCGCTCGGTGCCGCGGCGGTGGCCTGCGAGATCGGGATTTCGCCCGAGGCGATCGTGCGCGGCCTCGAGGGCTTCGGCGGTATCGGGCGGCGTTTCGCCGAGATCGGCCTGCTCGACGTGGCCGGTTCCCGGGTCCTGGCTTTCGAGGACTACGGACATCACCCGACCGAACTCGAGGCGGTCATCCAGGCCGCCCGCGACGGTTGGCCCGAACGCCGCCTGCTGATGTTCTTCCAGCCGCATCGCTACACCCGAACCCGCGACCAGTTCGACGATTTCGCGCGCGTTCTCGCCAGCGTCGATTCCCTTGTGCTGGCCGATCTCTATCCGGCCGGGGAGGCCGCGCTGGCGGGTATCGATTCCGACGCCCTGGCGCGGGCCATCGGTCGCCGGCGGGAACTGCCGCTGACGCGCGTCGGCGCCGTCGACGAGGTCGTCGAGGTGCTGCCCGAGCTGGTGGCCGACGGTGATCTGCTGCTGGTCATGGGCGCCGGCGACGTCGGGCGACTGGGCGGCCTCTTGAAAGCACGCTACGCGGAGGGGGCGCCATGAACCTCGGCGATCCCCGCAAGTTCGGCCAGGTCGCCCTGGTGATCGGTGGCGACAGCGGTGAACGCGACGTCTCGCTTCGGGGCGGTCGCGCGGTCGCGGCCGCGATGGAGCGGCTCGGTATCCAGTTCAGCGTGGTCGATGGCGCACGGCGCTTGCTCGAGCACGTGGCCGCCGGTCACTACGACCGCGTCTTCAACCTCCTGCATGGTCGCGGGGGCGAAGACGGCACGCTGCAGGGCGCACTCAGCGTCTATGGCGTGCCGGTGACGGGTTCGGGCGTGCTCGCCTCGGCCCTGACCATGGACAAGCTGCAGAGCAAGCGGGTGTTCACCGCCTGTGGCCTGCCGACGCCGGAGTGGGCGGTGGCCCGCAGCGTCGAAGACGCCGAGCGGATCCTGTCCGATCTCGCGCCGCCGCTATTCGTCAAGCCCGCCCGCGAGGGTTCGAGTCTGGGGATGAGCCGGGTCGGCGAGCCCGCTCAGCTGGCGCCGGCCCTGGCCAAGGCCCTGTCGCACGACACGACGGTGCTGGTCGAGCGACTGATCGATGGGCGCGAGTACACCGCGGCGATTCTCGGTGAACGGGTGCTGCCGCTGATCCGGCTCGAGACGCCGCGAGAATTCTACGACTACGAAGCCAAGTACGAATCGGGTGATACGCAGTATCGCTGCCCCTGTGGCCTGGACGCGGCCGGCGAATCGCGCCTGGCCGACCTCTGCCTGGAGGCCTTCCGGGTGCTCGGCACCTCCGGTTGGGGCCGGGTGGATCTGATGATGGACGACGAAGGGCAGCCCTGGCTGCTGGAGGTGAACACGACACCGGGCATGACCGATCACTCGCTCATGCCGATGGCCGCGAAAGCGGCGGGAATCGAATTCGAGGAACTGGTATGGCGGATTCTGGAAACCAGCCTGAACGGGCAATGAGGCCGGCCTGGCTGGCCAGCGCGGTACTCGCCGGACTGGCGTTGCTGCTGGCGCTGTGGCTGCGCTCCGGGCTGATCGGCAGCGAGCAGTGGCCGATCCGCTGGCTCGATGTCGCCGGTGAGCTGGAGCGCACCAGCGCAAGCCAGGTCAGGGGGGCCGTCGCCGATGAAGCGTCGCAGGGTTTCTTCGCCGCCGACCTCGAGGGCGTGCGCGCCCGGGTCGAAGCCTTGCCCTGGGTGGCCAGCGCGGAGGTCAGCCGACAGTGGCCGGATGCCCTGCTGATCGATATCGCAGAGCACCGCCCGGTGGCGCGCTGGAACGACGACCGCCTGTTCAGCGATCGCGGCGAAGTCTTCAGCGTCAGCGGCAGCGAGCGCATGCAGGGCCTGGCGCAGTTGCGCGGACCGGAGTCGCGCGGAGAAGAGGTGCTCGAACGCTGGCAGGTAATGCGTCGCCGTCTGGGCCGTATCGGCCGTGACGTGGCGCAACTCGATCTCGACCAGCGGGGTGCGTGGACCGTCGTCCTCGACAACGGCGTCACGCTGGTGCTCGGACGCGAACAGGTCGACACGCGTCTGGGCCGCTACATCGGCGCGCAGGCGGCCCTGGCGGACCTGGCGCGGCCGATCGAGCGTATCGACATGCGCTACACCAACGGTTTGGCGGTGCGCTGGGCCGAGACGAGCGACGACAACGAATC